>JANPCA010000430.1:0-2783 GCA_031430715.1 Hyphomicrobiales bacterium
CCTGGCAGGCTCGGTGATCAGGCCAGCCCCCGCCATGTCCCTCAGCGACTTGGCGATCGATGACAGCGCCTCGATGACCTGGGCGGGAGTCTGGTCCCACATGTCGACCTCGGCCCCGCCGCGCGCGAAGACCATGGCCCAGGAGCGGCCGATCAGCCCTGATCCAATGATGGCGGCCTTCATTTCGGCACCGGGGCGGCGGCGTGCAGCAGGCCTTGCGATTTAAGATCGCGCCACAGGGCCTTGGGCAATTTGGCGCTCATGGTTGCGGCGTTGAGCATGACTTCCTTGGGCGAGGCGCCACCGGGAATGACGCTGACCACGGAAGGGTGATGCAGCGGGAAACGCAAAGCTGCCTGGGCCAGCTTCACCTTGTGTGCCTTGCAGACGGCCTCGATCTTGCGGACGCGGTCGAGAATGGATTTGGGTGCCCTCTCATAATTATACCAGGCGCCGGGCTTCGGCCCCGTTGCCAGAATGCCGGAATTATAGGGCCCGCCCAGCACGATGCCGATGCCGCGCTCCTCGCACAGTGGCAGGAAGGAATTGAGTGCTTCCTGTTCGAGCAGCGTATAACGCCCGGCCAGCAAGAAGATGTCAAAGCTCCCCGCCTTCGTCAGGGTTTCGGCGACCTGCCACTCGTTGATGCCGGCCCCGAAGGCCTTGATGACTTTCTCGTCGCGGAGCTTCACCAGCGCCTTGTAGCCGCCGCCCATCAAGGTCTTCACATGGGCGTCGCGGGCCGTTTCCGAGCCATGGGTGAAGACGTCGACATCATGCACGAAGACGACGTCGATCGCGTCGAGCCCAAGCCGCTCCAGCGAAAATTCCAGCGAGCGCATCACGCCGTCATAGGTGTAGTCGAAGCGTTCCCGGCGCGACGGCGTATCGAAGAATTTTCCGATGCCGGTGCGCTGCTCCGGCGGGCAGACCTCGAGGACGCGGCCGACCTTGGTCGAGATCATATAGTCCTTGCGCTTTTTGGCCCTCAGGAAGTGATTGAGCCTGGTTTCGGAAAGGCCTAGTCCGTAGAGCGGCGCCGTATCGAAGTAGCGGATGCCGGCCTGCCAGGCGGCTTCGAGGGTTTTCTGTGCATCGCTGCCGGCGACGGCACGGTACAGATTGCCGATCGGCGCCGCGCCGAAGCCCAGCTCTGTAAAACTGATGGCTTGTCCCGACGGGGCCGTGAAAACGCGCTTCTTCATTTTGACCCGCCTCCGGTGTATGTGAGTTCGATAGCCGGATACACGGGGCTTATACGTCCCGCAACATGAGAGAGTTTGAAGATGATCGGCACTGTGCCCCAAACGCCCCGGATGCTGCGGCTGACGCAGGAAGACAATGTCCTTGTCGCCATCGATACGGCTGACAAGGGTGCATTAGCACCGGAAGGCATCACCGCGCTCGACCGCATCGGCAAAGGCCACAAGATGGCCGCCGCCGATATCAAGTCCGGAGAGGCGGTGCGGAAATTCGGCCAGATCATCGGCTTCGCCAAGCAGGATATCCCCAAGGGCACATGGATTCACGAACACAACACCGGCATGCAGGATTTCGCCCGCGACTATGCCTTCGCCGAGGAGGCGAAGCCGGAAGACATTCTCCCGCTCGCCCAGCAGGCCACCTTCCAGGGCTATCGCCGCGCCAATGGCAAGGTTGGCACGCGCAACTATGTCGGCATCATGACATCGGTGAACTGCTCGGCAACGGTGGCCGGTTTCATCGCCGAGGAGGTGAAGCGGTCGGGCATGCTCGACGATTACCCCAACATCGATGGCATCGTGGCGCTGAAGATGGACAACGGCTGCGTCATCGATTTCAGGGGCGCCATCTTCGACATATTGAAGCGCACCGCCTGGGGCTATGCCACCAATCCCAACATGGGCGGTATCCTGATGGTGGGTCTTGGCTGCGAGGGTTTCCAGATCCCGCGTTTCAAGGAGGCCTACAACGTCACCGAAAACGAACTGTTCCGTACCATGACGATTCAGGAACAGGGCGGCACGCGAAAAACTGTGGCCGCCGGTGTTGCCGCGGTGAAGGCGATGCTGCCCCATGTCAACAACGTCAAGCGTGAAACCTGCCATGCCTCGGAACTGATCGTGGCGCTGCAATGCGGCGGCTCCGATGGCTATTCCGGCATCACCGCCAACCCCGCATTGGGTGCGGCCGTCGACATCCTGGTGAAGCACGGCGGCACCGGTATCTTGTCCGAGACGCCGGAAATCTATGGCGCCGAGCATCTCCTAACGCGCCGCGCCGCCAGCCGCGAGGTCGGTGAAAAGCTCGTCGACATCATCAAGTGGTGGGAGGACTACACCAGCCGCAACCAGATGGAGATGAACAACAACCCGTCACCCGGCAACAAGCTGGGCGGCCTCACCACTATTCTGGAAAAATCGCTCGGCGCGGCGGCCAAGGGCGGCACGACGACGCTCCGCGCCGTCTACCGCTATGCCGAACCGGTGACGGCCAAGGGCTTCGTCTTCATGGACACGCCGGGCTACGATCCGGTGTCGGCGACCGGCCAGGTGGCGGGCGGGGCCAATCTCATGTGCTTCACCACGGGCCGCGGCTCGGCCTATGGCTGCAAGCCCGTGCCGTCCATAAAAATCGCTACGAATTCAGATATTTACCGCCGCATGATCGATGACATGGACATCAATGCCGGAGATGTTCTTGATGGCGTGACGATTGAGGCCAAGGGCAAGGAAATCTTCGACATGATGCTCAAAGTGGCCTCGGGGGCGCATACGCGCTCTGAGGATCTGGGCTACGGCGAC
>JANPCA010000431.1:0-21352 GCA_031430715.1 Hyphomicrobiales bacterium
CAACCTCGCCATCGCGCTGAAAGCCGGCTCCGCCACCGCCAAGAAAGTCGAGGCCGATGGCCTCAAGGTGATGACCGTGGCCGAGGCCGCCGCGTGGGGCGACCTCATGATGATGGCGGCGCCCGACGAACTCCAGGCCGATATTTACGCGCAAGACATCGCGCCGAACATCCGCGACGGTGCCGCCATCGCCTTCGCCCATGGTCTCAACGTCCATTTCGCGCTGATCGAGCCGAAAAAGACCGTCGACGTCATCATGATCGCGCCCAAGGGGCCGGGCCACACGGTGCGCGGCGAATACCAGAAGGGCGGCGGTGTGCCCTGCCTCATCGCCATCCATCACGATGCATAAGGCAACGCCCATGACCTGGCGCTGTCCTATGCCAGCGGCGTGGGCGGCGGCCGCTCGGGCATCATCGAGACGTCATTCCGCGAGGAATGCGAGACCGACCTGTTCGGCGAACAGGTGGTGCTGTGTGGCGGCCTGGTCGAGCTGATCCGGGCTGGCTACGAGACGCTGGTGGAAGCCGGATACGCGCCCGAGATGGCGTATTTCGAGTGCCTGCACGAGGTCAAGCTGATCGTCGACCTGATCTATGAAGGCGGCATCGCCAACATGAACTACTCGATCTCCAACACCGCCGAATGGGGCGAATACGTCACCGGCCCCCGCATCATCACCAGCGAAACCAAGGCCGAGATGAAGCGCGTCTTGGCCGACATCCAGACCGGCAAGTTCACTAGCGAGTGGATGCAGGAATACCGCGCCGGTGCTGCCCGCTTCAAGGCCATCCGCAGGAACAACGACAGCCACAACATCGAAGCGGTGGGCGCCAAACTGCGCGAGATGATGCCGTGGATCGGCAAGAACAAGCTGGTGGATAAGGCAAGGAATTAGCGCCGGAGGCGCGTGTCACCGGGCTTGCCCCCTTAGGCGCTAACTTTAGCGAGCTTCCCCCTAGACTGTCATCCCCGCACTTGTTGCGGGGACCCATGGTTCAACAAGCTCTCATGTGCAGGGCTTGGAAATAGAGCGATAGCGGCACATAAGCCCAATGTGCCACGTGCCCTTGCGGCGCGATGGATCCCCGCAACAAGTGCGGGGATGACAATATTGGGTATCTGTGTTTCGTTGAATTAGCGCCTATGGGGTTTGACCCGGTGATCTCTTCCAGCATTTTCCCAAAACCATTGTGACCATGCCATCCCGTTGACGCAGCGGGCATTACGACCTATCCAGAGGCGAAGTAATGAAAGGGGTCGGCATGAATCCCAAGGGGTTCTGGTCCTATGCGCGCGGCGATGACGACCACCTTGACGGCGTGCTCACCAACTTGCGCAAACGGATCGCGGGCGAGGTTTCGATGCTGCTTGGCCACGACGTCGACATTTTTCAGGACATTTACGATCTGCGCACCGGCGACCGTTGGGAGGACAAGCTGCGCGCCGGCATTACCGCAACCACATTCCTCATCCCCGTCCTCACCCCGCGGTTTTTCAACAGGCCTTGGTGCCGGGAAGAAGTGCTCACCTATCTGCGGCTTTGCAAGGATAAGGGTATTGAACCGCGCATCTTCCCCATCCGCTTTGTCGACTACGACAACGACAATGATTGCGATGTTCGCGCGGCGCTGAAGCCCTTCCAATACAAATCCTTTACCCAGTGGCGGTTCGAAAGCGACCCGACCGCCCGGGCCAGGCTGGAAAATGACTTCGCAAAAGACGTGAAGGACCGGCTCAAGGCCGACCTGCCCGCCCGCGCAGCCTTGCCCGCAAAGTCGTCGCAGGTGACCGAATCCGCCCCGGCGACGGTTTCCGAACCGGCCAGTGCAAAAGCGCCGCCGCCGGTCCGCTACAAGACGCATGTCGTCGACCCGAAGCCCAGGCGTGGCGATTTCCACAGGATCGCGGATGCCATCAAGGCAGCTAACCCCGGCGACCGCATCGTGATCCGCGAAGGGACCTATCGCGAAACCCTCCGTCTGTCAAAACCGCTGCAGTTGATTGGCGAAGGCGACCGGGATCGGATAGTGGTGGTAAGCGCAAAGGGTAATGCAGTCTTACTCTGCGAAGCTCCAATGGCTCGGGTTCGAGGCCTGTGTTTCCGCCGAAAGTCAGGCCAAAAAGGTGTCGGTCTCTGGGTCACGGGTGGGGAGGCAGAATTCGACGACTGTGCCTTCGAAAGTCGCTCGCTGGCATGTGTGGCGATCGAGGGGGTTGGAACACGTCCGACCTTCCGCCGCTGCGCTATGCGGAATGGGGCAGAAGGAGGGCTCATTATTTATGATGGCGCAGAGCCGTTGATTGAGGAATGCACTATGGAAGCGAACCAATTTGCCGGAGTTGGGGTTAAGGGGGAGGGAACAAGACCGGTGCTGCGGCGCTGTGTGGCTCGCGACGGAATGCAAGTTGGGTTCTTGTTCCAATCGGATGCTGTCGGTGTGTTGGAGGACTGCGAGGCGACAGGCAACGCCTATTCGGGCGTCGAGATTAGTAAGGCTGCAATGCCAAAACTACTTGACTGCAAGCTGCGCGGCAACAAGCAAGCGGGGTTGTTTGTCAATGCGGCCGGCAAGGGGGATATCTCAGACTGCGAGATCGACGACAATGGAGGGGCGGGAGTTTCGATTGTATTTGGAGGCTCACCAAGTATCAGCAATTGCCGGATAAGGTGCAATATCCTTGCGGCCGTCTGGATCCAAGACGCCAGCGGTGGCGGCACATTCCGTGAAAATGATTTACGCGGCAATGCCAGCGGGGCCTGGCGTATCGCGGAAGGCGCGAAAGTCACGCGCGAAGGGAACAAGGAATAGCGTTTGTGGGGAGTGAAGCCACGATCAGCGTCACACCAGCTCCATCCTCAACTTCCTTCCCACCGCCTTCGCCGCGCGCTGCAGCGTTTCGATGGTGACGTTTCCGGTCTTGGGATCAAGCACCCTGTCGAGTTGGGCGCGGCTGGTTTTCATTGCCGCCGCCATCTGCTGCTTGGTCAATTTCTTCTTTTTCATTTCCTGGGCCAGCTGCCAGGCAAGAACGGACTTGATCGCGTAGTTTGTCGCCTCCTCGAGGATGCCCTCTTCTTCAAGAAAGCTTTCCAGCGTTGGCCCGCGATGTTTGGAATTGAACTTCATGCCAGCATGTCCTTCAGGCACTTCTGAACCACCCCGGGATTGCGTCTAATCCAGCGGCCATTGTCGGGTATGTACAGTAAAAGGTACATTACGGTCAAGCTGAACAGTGCCCAGACCGGCAAGTTCACCTCCGAATTGTACCCATCCAGCAAGGCTCAAAGGGGCTCGGGAAATAGCGTGCCGTACGTTAATGTTTGCGACTCGTCGGCATCATCGTGGCGGGCGAGATCACATGCGAACGGTTCAAGGACCTATTTGCCGGAAATACAGAACAGGGTCCCGGACGGGACCCCGTTCGAATAGCGATCAGGATTTGAAGACGGCGGCGTTGTCCCTTAGCCAGGTTTCGAACGGCATTGGCTCGCGGCCGGTGAGCGACTTCACGTCGCCGGTGACGATGCTTAAACCGCCTTGCCTTGTGTTGGTGTCGAAAGAGGCGAAGAGCCTCGCCACGGGTTCCGGCATTCCGGCGCCGGTCATGCCTTGCACCAGCGCCTCTTCCGGCACCTGGACGACGGACAGCGGCTTGCCCACCGCATCGGACACCAGCCTGGCGATTTCGCCGGCAGTGTAGCCCTTCTTTCCGGTGAGAGTGAGGGTGGTCTTGGCCGTGGCGTTTCCGGCCAGGGCGGCAGCCGCTGCTCTCGCCAGATCGGCGCGGGCGATATGGGCAATCTTGCCGTCGCCAGCTGCCGTGTACCAGGTGCCCGATGCCAGGGCGTGGGGCAGGGAATGGAGCAGGTTCTCGAAATACCAATTGTTGCGCAGGATGGTCCAGCCGGGAATGGCGGAGGCCGCAATCGCCTTCTCGGTGCCGAGGTGATCGGGTGCAAAGAGGACGGCTGAGGTTTCAGGCGCCGGCATCGACGTATAGAGGATGTGCTTCACCCCGGCCTTTTCCGCGGCGGCCACGGCCTTCCGGTGCTGTTCGAGGCGGCGGCCGGGACGGTCCATGGCATCCGTCGAGATCAGCAGCAGGCGGCTGGCACCGGTGAATGCTTTGGCGAGGCTTGCTTCGTCGTCGAAACTGGCGGCGCGCACCTGGATGCCCTTGGCGGCCAGTCCAGCCAGTGTTTCGGGCTTGCGGGTGGTTGCGATGATCTGGCTGGCCGGCACATTGTGGCCGTCCAGCAGGGATTGGACTACGAGCTGGCCCAGGTGGCCGGATGCGCCTGTCACGAGATACATGGGGAGTTCCTTCAGTGGTTTAAAGTCTCTTTTTAAGACTTGATCTCAAATAGAGACTTTTGGTACAAGCGCAAGTAGGCAGTTCCAGCGCGCCTGGTTACTTCGAGGGAACCGACCATGACCGCCACACCGACAGCTTTCCGTCAGGATGCCACGCTCAACGCAAGATGCCCGATCCGGGATCTTCTCGACCGTATCGGCGACAAGTGGAGCGTGCTGCTCCTTTCAAGCCTGGAGGCGGGGCCGATGCGTTTCGGGGCGCTGCGCCGGGCCATTCCCGACATTTCCCAACGCATGCTGACGGAGACGCTCCGCCACCTGCAGCGCGACGGCCTGATTTCGCGAAGCGTTTTCGCCACCACGCCGCCGAGCGTCGAATATGCCCTGACTGACATGGGAAGCTCGCTGCTTGGACCGTTGGGGCAGTTGGTCGACTGGTCGGCGGCACATCACGGCCAGGTGCGTTCGGCGCGGGCGCAATTCGATCAGGCGGATTAGCTGGACTTGCGGATGCGGGTCCAGACCTCTTCATCAATCTCGATGCCCTGGGCGAGACTGTCCCGGTAATTCGCCCAGCGCATTTCGCCGGGCAGCAGCACTGCCCCGCCTGATGCCTTCAGTACCGACACGAGGCTCTCGAAACGGTCGTAATAGCCTTCCATCGGCATGAAGCGCTTGATGTCGAGGGCCAGCATGAAATGGCCGTTGCCGCCGCCCCGCGAGAAGTCGTTGTACATGGAGGCCACGCCTTCGCCGACGCCAGCCCCGGTGATGATGCCGGCCAGGATTTCGACGAGCAGCGACAGGCCGAAGCCCTTGGGTCCGCCGAAGGGGAGGAGGGCGCCCGTGGCCACTTTGGCGGGGTCGGTGATCGGGCGGCCATCGGCATCGATGGCGAGGCCCTCAGGCAACGGCTTGCCCTTCTCCAGGTGCTCGCGCACCGTGGAACCTGCCAGCGCCGAAGTGGCCATGTCGAGGAGCAGGTGATCGCCGTTGTGGCGCGGTGCCGCGAAGGCCAAGGGGTTGGTGCCGAGAACCGGCTTCAATCCGCCATGGGCCACGACCTTGGGGAATGAGTTGCTGAGGGCCAGTCCGATCATGGCGGCTTCCGCCGCCAGGTTCACATAGTAGGCACCAGCGCCGAAGAAATTGCTGTTGCGCACGCCAGTCACGCCGATGCCCGTTTGGCGGGCCATGGCGATGGCGTGGACCATGGCCTGCTCGGCGGCGTGATAGCCGAAGCCGCCGCCGCCATCGAGACGGGCGATTGATGGTGTCACCTGTTCGAGGATGACTTCCGCCGCGCCATCGAGCACGCCCGCTTTCATGCGTTGCAAGTGGATGGGCAGGCGCTCGATGCCGAAATTGTGGCGGCCAACACTCTCGCACCACACCATGTGGCGCGCCGTGGCTTGCGCTTGCGCTTCACTCGACCCATGATCGATCAGCAGGCTGACGATCGCCCCATGCAGAACGGCTGCGGCGACACGCATGGTTTCACGCCGCCAGGCGCTGGACGAGAGCATATACGGCGCCCAGGACGGGCAACGGATCGCTCAGCGACATCAGGGGAAAGACATGGGCCGTGACGGTGATGCTTTTGAGCCAGCCCCAGAAACTCAATTCGCCGCGGCTGCGCAGCTCGAGAAAGCTCAGAAAATCGCGGAACGGATACCACAGGCGCAATTCCCCGGGCTTGAGCGTGTGGGCCGGAATGGCTTGTCCCGTCAGATGGCAATAGATGATGAGATCGATGGGGAGGCCGGCCCGGCGCACCAGTTCCTGGGCGGCGGTGAAGCGGGCATTGACCTCGATGATCTTGAGCTTGCCGTCGCGCGGATCACGCTTGAATTCGATGTTGCCGAGGCCCTTGAGGCCCACGGCCTCGAAGAACCTGGCACCCGCCGCCGCCGTCTCGGGCAGCCAGCCGGTCTTGTGATAGCAGCCATTGCCGCGGTTGACGGGCCAGCGCCGGATGACGCTCTTGGTGAATTCGAACAGACGGGCGCCATCGGACTTGCGATAAGTATAGTAACTTGAGAGGGCCGAGTCGGGGCCGGGGATCATCTCGACCACGAAGACCTCGATGCCCTGCGCCCAAGCCTTGCGCAATTGGGCGTCCAGTTCCTCAAAGCCGCTCTCGACGATGAACAGTTTCTTGCCGAAGACCTTGGTGAATTTGTGCGACTGGATGGGTTTCACCGCCACCGGAAACGTGACGCGGCCACGCAAGCCCTGAAGGTCCGCCTCGCCCGCGACCGTCCAGTGCAGCGGCGCGCCGATGCCGCCCCGGGCCGCCAATTCAAGCGTTTCCTTCTTGTCGAGAAAGGCGCGCTGTAATTCCGCGTCGCTGTCGTCGAGCCAATAGCGCAGCGCCAGCCTGGTGCGGTTGGCAGCCACGAACTCGATGGCATCGTCACTCAAGGCCCAGACGATGTGGCCGTTCAGGCGCCCGTCGTTGCCGAGCAGCAATTTGGCCCAATGCTGCTGCTGGGTTTCGCCCTTGGCGACATGAAAGGCCTGCGTGCAATAGCGCGAGTAAAGTGCCCAGCAGCTCGGAGGCCCGGAGACGCGCACCTTGATCCCCAGCTTTCCCAGATGCCGGGTGATCGACAGCGCGTTCTCCTTGCCGCCGAGCAGCAGGACGGGTGTTGCGGTGTTCAGTGTCATGCCGCGGCCATGCGCAGCGCGGCGGGGGAGGCATCCGGCGCGGCAAGTGCCACGGTTCCGGCGCCGGTTTCGAACATGTGGTTCAGGATCAGGGCGGCGGCCGATGGGCCGAGGCGCGGAGTGGCGATCAAATCGTGGTGGTGCAGGCCTGGCGTCGTGTTGATTTCGCCAATCAAGCCGTTGGCGGGCGACAATGGCAGCGAAATGTCGTGGGCGATGATGTCGATGCCGGCGAGGCGGACCCCGAGATTTCTTGCCAGTCTGGCACAGGTGGCGATGGTGCCGGAATGCACGCTGCCGGTCACCACATGGTTGCCGCTGGCATTGTTTTCATTGCAGGCACGCTTGATGATGACGGTTTCTCCGTTGGCCGGAACCGAACGCGGGCTCAAGGTCTGGGCGCTCAAGTAATTCAACGCGTCGGCATCGAGGCGCAGCGGGCTGAGCGCGGTGAAGGGTCGGCCTGTCAGACGGCGGCGGTTCTCAGCCGTCACGAGATCCTGAATCGTGCCGCGGCCATCGCCGATGATTTGTGGCGGATCGCGGCGGATGGCATCCAGAAAACGTCCATCGAGGAAGAGAAGGCGGAAGGAATGGCCCTCGATCTGTTCCTCGGCTAGAAGACCAGTATCGAAGCGCGCCGCCCAGAAAGAGGCGCGGCGCAATTGGGCGGGCGAGGTGATGCCGGTGGTGACGCCGCGGCCGCCGCCGGTGCCGCCATTGGGCTTCACGACCAGCGGACGGCCCGCCGCCGCCAAAAAGGTTCTGGCGCCCGTCAAGTCCGTCACGGAAAAGCGAACGTGGCGCGGCACGCTCACGCCCTGTTCGGCCATGAGCTCATAGGTCAGCGCCTTGTTGCCCATCAGATCGAGGGTCAGGTGATCGTCGAGGCGCAATTCGGGACCGCGCACGATGGCCATTGTGCCATTGCGGGTCAGGCGGTGGAAGCCGCCCTCCCACTTGACGATATCGGCCTTCACTTCGGCGGCGGCCCTGTTCCAGAACAGGTCATAGTAACGCCGCCGCAGATCCTGAAAGCGCAGATGCTCCAGAATGCCCGGCGCGTCGCCAAGCCTCAAGGCCCGGAACAGGGCGCTTATGATGTGGGCCTTCAGGTCCATTCTATTCCACCAGGCAATGGTCGGCTTCGAGCTGGCGGTCCACCCAGTCGTTGGAGAAGCGCCCGGCCTTCACGTCGGCCACATATTGCTGCATGCGCGCGCGATGGCCGCGCAGCCGCATGATCGTGTCTTGCGCCACCTCGCGGCGGACGACGGCGATGCCGCTAGTATCGGCGACAACGATGTCGCCGGGGTTAACGACGATGCCGCCGCAGCTCACCGTGTAATTCAGTTCGCCTGGTCCCCGGTGCAACGGCCCGAAGGGGGTGACGCCGCGGGCATAGACGGGGAGGTCGGCCTCCTTCAATCCGGGCAGGTCGCGCACCAGGCCATCGACGATAAAGCCAGCAATGCCACGGTGTTTGGCCTTGTTGGTAACAAGATCGCCGAGCACCGCGTTGCGCTGGCTGCCGCTGGTGTCGACGACCACGACATCGCCCGGCCTGGCCGCGTCGAGCGCCTTGTGGACCATGAGATTGTCGCCTGGAAAGACCTTGACGGTGAGGGCGGGGCCCACCAGCGGGCGCTCGTTGACGAGATTGCGGATCTCCGGGCTCATCGTATACATGCGGTTCAGGATGTCGGAGATGTCCGGAGTCTCGAAGTCGCGGAACAGGGCGGTGAGGCTGGCAGGCGGGCGCTCGATCGCCAACCGGATGCGGAACCCCGGGCCTGGTGTCATTTCCGAAGATTTGGGACGCTCGGTGGCGCCGCTTTCCGGAGTGAGCCTGCCGAAACTGTTGGGAATGATGGCCATGGTGCGGTGTCCTGCCTCTGGGGTTTGCCGATGCATTCCCACAATGCAGAGCTGATGCCACTCGTTGTGCCGTTTACCGCCATCGTTAAGACTTTCCTAACGGGCGGCGCCGGGACTAAGCTGAAATTAACGGAGGAGAACGGCATTGAGTCTTGAAAGCGACATCGCGCAGCTCGTGGTGCAGGAACAGCGGCTGCGCTTCGGCCATTTCGGCGAAGCCGATGCCTGGGCGCTTGGGAGCCAGATGCGGGCCGCCGCGCTGGCCCGCGGCATTGCCTTCGTCATCGACATCCGCATCGGCAACCGGCCGCTGTTCTATACCGCACTTCCCGGGTCGACGCCGGAAAACCCGGATTGGGTGCGGCGCAAGGTCAACAGCGTCATGCGCTTTCACAAGTCGTCCTACCGGGTGGGGCGGGAATATCTGTTGAAGGGACAGGCCTTCGACCAGACACGCGGTATCGACCCCATGGACCACGCGGCGGCGGGCGGCGGCTTCCCCATTCATCTAAAGGGTACGGGCGTCATCGGCTGCGTCACGGTGTCGGGTGTTCCGCAGCGCGACGATCATAATTTCGTGGCCGAGATGCTGTGTCAGTTCCTGGGCGCCGAGCATGGTGAAATCGCACTGGGGCCCGAGACGGCCTGATGAGTTTTGACATTGTGTTCTACGCCCTGGCGGGCCTTTCGGCGTTTCTGGTCGGTGCTTCAAAGGGTGGATTGCCCATGGTCGGAACGCTCAGCGTGCCGATCCTATCGTTGGCTATGCCAGCGATGGCGGCGGCAGCGCTTCTTCTGCCGGTCTATATCGTCAGCGATGTGGTTGCCCTCTGGACCTATCGGCGCGAATTCGACCGGCGTAACCTGTTGATCCTGGTGCCGGCGATGATATTCGGCGTGTTCACCGGCTGGGCCGCTGCTTCAATCACGCGGGAATGGATGGTGACGCTGCTGGTCGGCATCATCGGGCTTTCATATTGCGTCAATGTCCTGGTGAAGAGGGCCGATGCGCCGCCACGGCGGGCTGACCTGCCGCGCGGCTTATTTTGGGGCTCGATTGCCGGCTTCACCAGCTTTGTGTCCCACACCGGGGCGCCACCCTTTCAGACCTATGTGCTGCCGCAGAGACTTCCGAAGATGGTCTTTGCGGGCACCGGAACCATTGCCTTCGCCATCATCAACGCCGTCAAGCTGGTGCCGTACTGGGCGCTCGGGCAGTTCAATCCCGCCAATCTTGAGCTCGCGGCTTTCCTGGCGCCGGTATCGATCGCCGGGGCGCTGGTTGGTTACAAGCTGACCTCGGTGATACCGGAGAAGTTGTTTTTCCGGCTGGTCGAGATCGCGCTGGCATTGGTTTCGGTCAAGCTGATCTACGACGCCTTCACCAAGGCACTGTGATGGTCCGCATCGAACCGATTTCCAGGCTCGACCTCAGGCTGGCGGACGGTGGCTGGGATTTCGCGGAAGCGAGGCGCCACGGCATCGCCGAGCATTGGCGGCGGGTGACGGCCGAAAAGCCGTTTCTGTGGAACGGCGATGTGCTGCTGTGCAACCAGGCCGAGGTCGTGGATGATGTCTTCGCCGCCCGGTTCGTCAAAACCGACTACGCGAGTTTCGTGGCGTGGCGTGACTGGGGCGTGCCCGACCGGTCGGTGTCGAGCTGCTTTGGCGTGGCCGCCGTGTTTTCGAGCGACCAGGCATTGCTGATCGGCGTCATGGGGCCGTGGACGCTCAATGCCGGCAAGGCCTATCCACCGTCGGGTTCGCTTGAATCCCGAGACGTCAGGGCCGATGGCACCGTCGATCTCCTGGGTTCCATGGCAACCGAACTGCGCGAGGAGACCGGGCTCGATCTGGCCCAATCGGAAGCGGGCGAGATGGTCGTGATTTTCGAGGGTCCGCGCATCGCGGTTGCGCGGCGGCATGACGTCCCGCATGACTTCGCCACCATGGAACGCATTTTCGCCGCCCACCGCCGGAGTGAAGCAGAACCCGAACTCGAACGTATCGAGGCGGTCTGGCACGCTTCCCAGACTGATTCAAGAATGCCGATCTATGCGCAGGAAATCATTCGCTATTTCCATCGTTGAACAATCGGGACAATGTTCCGGTTGCCGAAGGATTTGCGGCGCGCCATAAATTGCCACCATGAAACTTAAATTCCATACCTACGATGTGTTCACCGCCGTGAAATTCGGGGGCAATCCGTTGGCCATTGTCGAGGCGGCGGACGATCTCACCACCGCCCAGATGCAGACCATCACGCGCGAGTTCAATCTCTCGGAGACGGTCTTCATCATGGCGCCGGCCAATCCCGCCAACACGGCGCGGGTGCGCATTTTCTATCCGGGAGGCGAGATGCCCTTCGCCGGGCATCCGACAGTGGGCTGCGCCATCTTCCTCGCGGAACAGAAATACAAGCCCGGCTGTTCCTTCGAGACGGAAATCCGGCTGGAGGAGGTGGCGGGCCTGGTGCCGGTCAGGGTGTCGCGCATCGGCGATGTGCCGCGTGCCATGTTCACCGCACCCGTGATCCCTTTCATTCCCGATGTGGCGCAGCCAAATGTGGCGGATGTGGCGCGGGCGGTGGGGCTGGAAGCGTCCGACATCGGCTTTGGGGCCCATGCGCCGCGCGTGCATCAGGGTGGCCCGCGCTGCCTGCATGTTCCCGTCAACAGCCGTGAAGCACTGGCCCGCTCTCAAGCCATCCAGCCGCAATGGTCGGCGCTCATCGCGCCGCTCGGCACCGATATGGCCTATCTTTACACGCCGGGCGGCGACAGCCCCAAGACCCATTACCGGGCCCGCATGTATATGCCGACGGGTGGCGTCGCGGAGGACCCGGCCACGGGTGCCGCCACCGTGCTTCTGGCTGCCCAATTGCTGAGCGCCGAACAGCTCAAGGACGGCAGCCACCGCTGGCAACTGGAGCAGGGCTATGAAATGGGCCGTCCGTCCAACTTGACACTCGAAGCCGATGTGGCGGCGGGCAATCTCCGGGCGGTACGCGTCGCCGGTCAGGCCGTGCAAATCATGTCGGGTGTGCTAGACCTCTGAGCGCTTGCGAGGAACTTACCGGCATGAAGACCATTCTGCTCATCGCCCATCTGATCGCCATTGCCACCGGAACGGGCATGAGCATCGCCAACTACATCAATCTGCGCATCGCATCGGGCGAGAAGGGCGAGCGCCGCGATGCGCTGGCCTATCTGCGCAGCATCATGGCACGCCTCGCCGACATCGTCATCGCCGCCATCTGGATCACCGGCGTGGGGTTATGGTCGGTGCTGCCCGCCGGAGACGAACCCAACAGCTGGTTCATGGTGAAGATCGCCTTCGTCGTGCTCCTGACGCTCTGCCATGGCCTGGCGCGCATGACGGCGGGGCGCATGAAGCGCAGCGGCGATGCTTCGCTCTTTCCCCGGCTGGAGCTGCTGGTGTCGGGCGTCTGGATATCGGCGCTGGCCGCCATCATCCTGGCGGTATTGGCCTTCGAGACATAAGCAGATCAACGGCCTCGCTCAAGTTGGCGAGAGGCAGCACGCTATCGGCCTCGCGGCGGCGGATGCCACTTGCTTTTTCGGCGATGGGAATCATCAGCAGGTGATGGCCCAGCGCATTGGCCGTCATGGCGTGCAAGAGATTGGGGCGGCCCAGCCAGATGACGCCGATCCTCGTTCCGGGCTTGCTGAAAATGGAATTGTGAAGGCCCGAGCCATCCTCGCCGAGGATGACGTCGGCGCCCGCGAAGGCGGCATATTGCTCGGCGAAGCTCATTTCCTCGGGGAAGATGATGGTGAAACCGCGGCCCTGCAGGAAGGCTTCGATTTCCGCAGCCCCGGCCAGGTACGACCGCTTGTGCCATTTGCGCCGCGACACAAACAGGTACTTGCCACGGCCCGGCGTGTTGGCGGACGCCGCCGCCATGCGCTGGCCGACATTCCGCCAGAGGGGCCGCACCAGGCTTTCGGCAACGATATTATTGCGCCGCAGGAAAGTGGGGACATGCAGCACGCCACAGCGCAGAATAGGCGGCATGCTGCCTTCATGAATGGGTGCTGCCGGAAAGTTCATGCGGACCAAGTCCTCGGCCCAGCCAAGGAGCGGGGGATTGTAGATTGCCGTCCGCGATGGGAAGTGCCCGAGAATCATCTCAAGCCGCGGCAGGAAATCGAGCAGCATGTGGCCAAAGACGGTAAAGGCGGGCCCGCTCCACAACACGGCCTCGGGCAGGCTTTCGGCGGCATCGAGCAGGGCATCGTCCATGCTGACGCAGAGCGGCCGGTTCTGCACTGGCGACAGGAAATCGCTGTGCGCGCTGATGTTCTCCGGTTCCCAGCCCAGCAAGGGCCCGGCCCAAACGGCGCGCCGGTTGCGGTCGATGATGATGCCGTTCGGTGCCAGCAGATAGGCGTCCTGCAGCGTGCAGATACCGACAGGCTGTCCCGCCAGGTTGGCGGCAACGCGCGCGATCTGTGCGGCCACCGCGCCATTGGTGCCATTCAAACTCAGAAAGGTGTCAGAGCGTAAACGGAAATCGATCTGGCCCAATGGCGTGAAGCCGATGCCGTGGCGCATGCAGCGCTGCCGCAAGCCTTCGCCGGCGCCGCGCAGCACGGCGTCGAGCCGCACAACATCGAGTTCCATCTGGAGCTCCACAAGCTACTGGCGCGTTGCGCCTATTCGATCGAGAGCATGGCCTTGGCCTCGGTCAGGACGTCGAGGCCCTCCTGCTCGTTGCCTGCTTTGCAGAGTTGCGCCGCCTGATCGCGCATGTCTTGTGCTTCGGCCCGCCGGTCGGGCGCCAGTTCGGCCGCTGAAAGCGCCCGATCGACTTTTTTCAGGTCATCCTGGCATTGCCCGGCGAGGGCGGTAGTGGCGGACAGGGCCACCAGAAGGGCGGCAATGGCGGCAGTCTTCATGATGGTTAATGTCCTCGGGGGCGGGCCTCTGTGGTTCTGCTTAGCCCAAGCCGGTGGAGCAGCCAAGGGTGGCGGCCTATATGCCCAGAAGATTGAACGCCCGGGTAAGGGCCGTTTCGGCCGCGGCATGGTTTCCGGCATCGTGCTCCATCTTGCCCTGGTTGTAGAGATCCATGACCTGCATCTTGGTGACGCTGTCGAGGGCAGCGGTGGGGAGCGCCAGGTCGATCCTGTCGATCATGTCGGTGCAGGGGTCGGCCAAGGCTGGAGTGGCGAGACCCAAGGTGATGAACGCGGCAAGGATGAATTTCTTCATGGGAGGCGGGCTCCTGCGTCCGGTCGGTGCCTAGCGTATAGCACCCAATTCCTCACCTGTCCGCGCAATTCGGATACGCGAAGAGGGATGGCCATCCATTGACGTGCTTTGACGTTATTCCTAAATATGATTATACACATAGCCTGATGATGGCAAGTTTGAAATGAGGACATCTGACAAGGGCCGACGGACAGTAGAAATAATGGAGTTCTATTCGATAACGCCAGTTGAGCTAAAAAAAGATCGGACTTTCAAGAGAATCGTTTCAGGATTTCCTGAACGAGGCCGGCAAATTCGTTAAACACTGCAATGATGTCTTTGCCAGCCAAGAACGGTGGTTCTGAAAATGCAATAGAGAGGTCGAAAGCCAACGTAAAACCCGACATGTCACCAACAATCCCAAAATTGAAACTTTCAGTTGGATTTCCTCTGGTTTGCAGGACCTTAAGACTGCTGATTACTCCTTCCCAAAGACCGATTTGTTTAAGGAGTCTCTGAATTATTCGCTTGTAGGCATTTCTTTGATATGATTCAAAGTGGTGTGGAGAAACGCAATGCGTCAGATGATATTTTCGGATTCGGGATTTGATATTCACAGTAAGCAAACGCGCCGTCAGCGGTTTCTCGACGGAATGAATGCGATTGTGCCGTGGCAAAAGCTCTGCCGGCTGATCGAGCCTCATTATCCCAAGGGAGAACGCGGCCGCCCGCCGATTGGCATTGAGCGGATGTTGCGCATTTACTTTCTCCAAGTATGGTTCAACTTGTCCGATCCGGCGGCGGAGGATGCCATTTGATTGAGAGCTACGCTTTGGGTGAGAGGCTGTTTGCCATGGTCAACAAGCATCTTTGCGCCAGATGTATCAAGGTTGGCACGGGCAAAATCTGACCAGTTCCAATGGGAGAAAGCACGTCCGGCAATATGTCCGCGTCAATGCCACCGGCAATTCGCGCATCTGCCCGGAGGGCTGGTATCGCATCGCGCAGTTCGAACTCGCCATCGTGTTCGACAATCCCATCGGGTCCGCCGATTACAAGGTGTGGTATCTCTCCTCCGACCGGATGCCCGGCCAGACGCAATGGCTCAACGGCCAGTCCATGCACTCGGACTGGTTCGGCGCCTGGGACTACGAGATCATGCGGACCTGGATGCTCAAATGCAATGGCATCACGATCCCCTCCGCCATCGATAATCCCGCGAACACCGCGCCCGGCATGCACGAGTGCACCACCACGCAATACGGCGACGGACGCCGGGGCGTAGGCTCCGAAGCGGCGCCCGATGGCTCGCGCAACCCGCAGCTCAATCTGACCGTGCCGCGCTGGACGACGCCCAACACCAATGCACGGTTCGAGCCGCTGCCGGGGGCGCTGTGATGTGGATCGCCCTTCGCAAGGGCGCCGACGATTTGCTGGGGCGGATGGTCCGCTTGCGCACGGACTCGCCCTATAGCCATGTGGAGCTGGCCATGACCGGCGGGCCGGGCCTTCTGTCCACCTGTTTCTCGGCCTCATGGATGGATGGCGGGGTGCGCGTCAAGAGCATCGCACTCGGCGCCGCCTCGTGGGACATGGTGCCGGTCGGCGTCGACGCTGGCCGCCTGAAGCGCATCATGGACAATGAGATGGGCAAGCCCTTTGACCGCACCGGCATGCTGCTGTGGGGCACGGCTTTCGCGGATGATCATTTCAAGAGCCAGTGGTTCTGTTCCGAACTCATGGCCTTCGTGCTGGGAAAGCCGTCCCCGTGGAAATATTCGCCGGGATCGCTGTACCAGGCCGTGGGGGCGGGCTGCCGGACGGGCGAACACGCCATCCGCATGGAGGGCCTGATGATCATCTCGGAAAAGGCCTTCGAAGGGCTTTCGAAGGGCCTTGCCGAGGGTTCCCCAGAATGGCGCGGAACCGGCCCCAGGCGGGCGGCGGCGCAAGATGTGGCGGGGCGTTGAGTGAAGGCCCGGGCGGGGGCTGCGATCCCCCCGCCCGGGCAGAGCTGTGCGTTGCGGCCCCGCGTTCAACCCCTTTGGAGAGCTTGTCCATGCGCCTTGTGAAAACACTGTTCCCCGTCCTCGTTGGGCTGGCCGCCGCTGGTGTTCCGGCCAGCGCCCAGCCGGTCGGCAATTGCATGCCCGCCGAGGCCTGGCGCGCCGAGCTTGGAAGCCCCGCCTGGGCCGAGGATCCCTTCGCGGAGGCGCAAGCGGGTAAGCCCGGCGGGGGAGCGCGCATGGAGCTGTGGGTCAACGCCAAGACCAGGAGTTGGACGCTGCTGGTGTTGCCCAGGCCGGGCGTGGCCCGCGGCGCCTTCGGAGGCCGGGAATTCAAGCCGGCCGGGCCGGCGCCCAAGCCGCGCAAGGGGGCGTGAGGAGTGGGGGTTTAGGCTCCGCTGAAGAGCGGGGGCCGGGGTGTTGAAGCACCCCGAACCGGGCAAGCCAATGCCCATGACTGAAAACCGGCCGGTCTCCGGCCATCCCGCACTCTGTGCACCAGAGCGGGACGATCATGAGCAGGATTCGCATGTCCGAGTCTATGACCCTAGTGCCCGTGCGGGTGGCGGCGCCCCTGGCCCCCTGGATGGGCGGCAAGCGCAATCTTGCCGCCACCATCATCAAGGCCATCGATCTCATCCCCCATCGGCTCTATGCAGAGCCGTTCATCGGCATGGGAGGCATCTTCTTCCGCCGCGCGCTTAGGCCCAAGGGCGAGGTGATCAACGACATCAGCCGGGACGTGGTGACGCTGTTCCGGGTGCTACAGCGCCACTACACGGCCTTCGCTGACATGATGCGCTGGCAATTGGCCTCGCGCGCCGAATTCGAGCGCCTGGCGGCCACCGATCCGGAGACCCTCACCGATCTGGAGCGGGCGGCGCGATTCCTCTACCTGCAGCGCATGAGCTTCGGCGGCAAGGTGGTGCGCCAGACCTTCGGCACTGTCTATGACGGCCCGGCCCGCTTCGACGTGAACAAGCTGATGCCGATGCTGGAGGAGGTGCATGACCGCCTGGCCGGCGTCATCATCGAGCGGCTGCCCTATGCCGCGTTCATCTCCCGCTATGATCGGCAGGGCACGCTGTTCTATCTCGATCCGCCCTATTGGGGCAACGAGACCGACTATGGTGCGGGCATCTTCGTCAGGGAGGATTTTCAGCGCCTTGCGGAGGCCTTGAGAAGCCTCAAAGGCCGGTTTTTGATGTCCTTGAACGACCGCAAGGAGGTGCGTGACTGCTTCCGGGATTTCAATTTCCGGTCGCTGAAAACCAGCTATTCGGTGGGCGGTGGAAAACCCAAGGCGGTCTCGGAGGTCCTGATCAGCGGCGGCGGGTGAGGCAAAAGCTGGACATCGCAGTGATTCAGTGGCAACCCGGCCCGGTCACCAAAAAAACCATGGCCAAACGCGTGGCGGGAACGGCCAGAATCGGCGGCGCGCTACAGAAGTTTACGTAAGTGCGGGTTGCGATTTCGTTCCGGAGCGCTTTTGGGGGTATCGTGATTTTCCTTGTATGTTCTGGTTTCCTTCCTCAAGGGCTTAAAATTTACCAACACTTTTGAGAGCTTAAGTTCAGTAAGGGTTCAGTGTAAGTTTGGACTTGCGAAAGGAACAAAAATAGAACATAAAAGAAACACCGGCGGAAACCCACAGTCAATTGCGTCCGGTGGACCCATATGGAATAAGGAGCACGGCGATGGCGCAGTCGAATCTTCGGGTGGTTGAGAACACTTCCATGGACAAGAACAAGGCATTGGACGCGGCTCTCAGTCAGATCGAGCGCGCCTTCGGCAAGGGCTCGATCATGAAGCTCGGCGCCAATACGGCGCTTGAGATCGAGGCGATTTCGACGGGGTCCCTGGGGCTCGATATCGCGCTCGGCATCGGCGGTTTGCCGCGGGGCCGGGTGGTCGAAATTTACGGTCCTGAGTCATCCGGCAAGACGACGCTGGCACTGCAGGTCATCGCCGAGTCCCAGAAACGCGGCGGCATCTGCGCCTTCATCGATGCCGAACATGCGCTCGATCCGATCTATGCGCGGAAACTCGGCGTCAAGGTCGACGACCTGCTGATCTCCCAACCCGACACCGGCGAGCAAGGCCTCGAAATCGCCGACACGCTGGTGCGTTCCGGAGCCGTCGAGGTGCTGGTCATCGATTCGGTGGCGGCACTGACGCCGCGCGCCGAGCTCGAAGGCGAGATGGGCGACCAGCTCCCCGGCGCCCAGGCGCGGCTGATGAGCCAGGCGCTGCGCAAACTCACCGGCTCCATTTCCAAGACCAATTGCATGGTCATCTTCATCAACCAGATCCGCATGAAGATCGGCGTGATGTTCGGCTCGCCCGAAACCACGACGGGCGGCAATGCGCTCAAGTTCTATGCCTCCGTCCGCCTTGACATCCGGCGCATCGGGGCCATCAAGGACCGTGACGAGGTGGTCGGCAACCAGACCCGCGTCAAGGTGGTGAAAAACAAGGTGGCGCCACCCTTCAAGCAGGTGGAATTCGACATCATGTATGGCGAGGGCATTTCCAAGGTCGGCGAGTTGATCGATCTCGGCGTCACGGCGGGCGTCGTCGAGAAGTCCGGTTCGTGGTTCTCCTATAGTGGCGAGCGCATCGGCCAGGGCCGCGAAAACGCCAAGACCTTCCTGCGCCAGCACCCGGACATGGCCAATGCCATCGAGGCGACGATCCGTTCCAATGCCGGCCTCATCGCGTCCGCCTTGGCCAATGGCGGGCCTGAGCAGGATGCCGCCACGGACGACTGAACCCTGACGCCTTTCCGAATTCCGGATGCCTCAGCCCCCCTCTGGCGTCCGGTGCCAACGGTGTTGCCCCACACCGCATGTGGCAAGCGCCCTCCGCTCCCCCCGGAGGGCGCACCCGCCGCTTCCGGAAGCAGCGCCCGCAAAGCGCAAAAGTCTTCGCCTTTGGCGGGATTTGTTCTAAAGACCCGCCGTCATTCAACTCATTGCCGGGCCTCACATGACTGGGTTAGCGCAGATCCGTTCCACCTTTCTCGATTTCTTCCGGTCTCAGGGTCACGAGATCGTCGCCTCCTCGCCGCTGGTGCCGCGCAATGATCCAACGCTCATGTTCGCCAATTCCGGCATGGTGCAGTTCAAGAACGTCTTCACCGGCATGGAAAAGCGGCCCTACAGCAGGGCCACGACCGCCCAGAAATGCGTCCGCGCCGGCGGCAAGCACAATGATCTCGACAATGTCGGCTATACGGCCAGGCACCACACCTTCTTCGAGATGCTCGGCAATTTCTCCTTCGGCGATTATTTCAAGGCCGATGCCATCGAATGGGCCTGGAAGCTCATCACCGGCGAGTATGGCCTGCCCAAGGACAAGCTCACCGTCACGGTCTTTTCCGGGGACGACGAGGCCCATGCCCTGTGGCGGAAAATCGCCGGCATCCCCGACAGCCGCATCATCCGCATTCCGACGAGCGATAATTTCTGGTCGATGGGCGATACGGGCCCTTGCGGTCCGTGCTCGGAAATCTTCTACGACCATGGCGACAAGATATGGGGCGGGCCGCCCGGTTCGGCGGAGGCCGACGGCGACCGCTTCATCGAAATCTGGAACCTGGTGTTCATGCAGTTCGAGCAGGTCTCGAAGGAGGAGCGCGTCAGCCTGCCCCGGCCCTCGATCGACACCGGCATGGGCCTCGAGCGCATCGCCGCCGTCCTCCAGGGCACCCATGACAATTACGAGACCGATCTTTTCAGGGCGCTGATCTCAGACATTGTCGAGCGCACCGGGGTTGCAGCCGAGGGCAATGCCAAGGCTTCGAACCGGGTCATCGCGGACCACCTGCGGGCCTCGTCCTTCCTGATCGCCGATGGCGTGTTGCCGTCGAATGAGGGCCGCGGCTATGTGCTGCGCCGCATCATGCGCCGCGCCATGCGCCACATCGAACTCTTAGGCGCGCGCGAACCGCTCATGTACAAGCTGGTGCCCGCCCTGGTGCGCGAGATGGGGGCGGCTTATCCGGAACTGGTCCGCGCCCAGGACATGATCGGCGAAACGCTCAATCTCGAGGAGGGCCGTTTCCGCAAGACGCTGGAGCGCGGTTTGCGCATCCTGGACGATGAATCCGCCGGCTTGGCCAAGGGCGACATTTTCTCTGGCGACACCGCTTTCAAGCTCTATGATACCTATGGTTTCCCGCTCGATCTCACCCAGGATGCGCTGAAGCCGCGCGGCATCGCGGTCGACACGGCCACCTTCACCAAGGCCATGGAAGGC
The DNA here is from genome assembly GCA_031430715.1 of Hyphomicrobiales bacterium. GTDB lineage: Bacteria > Pseudomonadota > Alphaproteobacteria > Rhizobiales > Aestuariivirgaceae > Aestuariivirga. The sequence continues at coordinate 20,351 of JANPCA010000431.1, forward strand.
CAGCGCGACGAGGCGCGCAAGGCCTGGAAGGGTACGGGCGATGCCAAGACCGAGACCCTCTGGTACGAACTTCGCGAGCGCACGGGGGCGACCGAGTTCTTAGGCTACGACACCGAAACAGCTGAAGGCATCGTCCGGGCCATCGTTGCCGGGGGCACACAAGTGGAAAAGCTTGGGGTTGGCGAGAGCGGCGCCATTGTCGTCAATCAGACGCCATTCTACGGCGAATCGGGTGGCCAGACGGGCGACCATGGCGTGATCCGCAGCGCCGAGGGCGCCGTCTTCCGGGTCAGCGACACGCAGAAACGGGTGGGTGATGTCATCGTCCATGTGGGCGTGGTCGAACAGGGCGGCATCACCATCGGAAATGCCGTCGAACTCCACGTCGACCATGCCAGGCGCTCGGGCAACCGCATCCATCACTCGGCTACCCATCTGCTGCACGAGGCGCTGCGCATCACGCTTGGGCTCCATGTCGCCCAGAAGGGGTCGCTGGTCGAACCCAACCGCCTGCGCTTTGACGTGTCGCACAACAAGGCGATGAGCCATGACGAGCTGTCTCAGATCGAGGAGATCGCCAACGCAATCGTGCTGCAGAACGATGCCGTCAACACCCGCCTGATGTCGGTCGACGCCGCCATCGCCGAGGGTGCCATGGCGCTGTTCGGGGAAAAATATGGCGATGAGGTGCGCGCCGTGTCGATGGGCCGCAATGCCCACGGCGCCGGACGTCCGGTCTATTCGCTGGAATTGTGCGGCGGTACGCATGTGTCGCGCACCGGCGACATCGGCTTGATCAAGGTGATTTCGGAGAGTGCGGTCGCGGCCGGCGTGCGCCGCGTCGAGGCGCTGGCGGGTTCTGCCGCGCGGGCCTATCTGGAGGAACAGGACCGCCGTGTGCATGCCGCTGCGGCGGCACTCAAGACGGCGCCCGCCGACATCGTGACGCGCATCGAAGCGTTGATGGACGAACGCCGCAAACTGGAGCGTGAACTGGCGGAA
>JANPCA010000432.1:0-11582 GCA_031430715.1 Hyphomicrobiales bacterium
CAAGCGGGTCCATGATGGGATCGTCATCACCCGGTTTACTTTGCGCTGGATCAAGGACAGCATCGACTGAAAGCAACCAAGAAACCCCATGAACGGCCCCCTCAAGAGACTCGATCCCACCGGGCTTGACGCCTACAAACCCGCCGAAGTGGCCCAGCGCATTGAAGACGCTGGCGTCCACAAGTCCAGATTGCCCGCCGTGCAACTGGCCACCCTCTCGGTCCTGGCCGGGGTTTTCATCTCCCTGGGAGCCGCGGCTTTCACAGCCGCCATGGCGGGGACGGACTTAAGCTTTGGCCCCTCCCGGCTCTTGGGCGGCCTCATCTTCTCGACCGGCCTCATTCTGGTGGTCGTCGCCGGGGCCGAACTCTTCACCGGCAACACGCTGATTGTCATGGCCTGGGTGGATGGGCGCATCGGCTTGCCGGCACTGCTGCGCAACTGGACCTATGCCTATCTGGGAAATCTGGCCGGGGCCTTGGCCATCGTGGCGCTCATGGCGGCATCGGGGCTGCTGTCAGGCAAGGCAGGCGACGTCGCCATGCGTGTCGCGGAAGCCAAGGCGGGCCTCGGCTGGCTCGAGGCCTTGGCGCGTGGCGTTCTGTGCAACATGCTGGTCTGCCTGGCGGTGTGGCTGACCTTCGCGGCGCGCAGTGTTTCCGACAAGCTGCTGGCGATTGTCTTCCCGATCTCGGCCTTCGTGGCTCTGGGCTATGAGCATTCGGTTGCCAACATGTATCTGATCCCGGCGGGTTGGGTGGCCGGTTCACCAGTCGATATTGGCGGATTCATCCACAACCTGGTCCCCGTCACCATTGGCAATGTGATCGGCGGGGCTGGCGGTGTGGCGCTGACCTACCGCATGGCCTATCGGCCCAACGGCGGCTGAGGCAAGCCGTCAGTCGCCTGCCGGCTCGGTGATCACCGGGGCCGCCGCCACGCGGGGCTTGCGATTATAGGCGCGCTTGGCGGGTGCCGGAGCGGGCGCGGCTTCGGCCACCGCCTCCACCACGGCCACCGCTTCCGCCATCGGCGCTGGAGCAGGCCTCCTCAGGAAAGACGGGGCCTCCCAACCGGCTTCGGTGGCAGGGACAGGTGCTTCGGCGGCAACCGGAATTGGCATCTCGGCGGCACGCGGCTGCTCTTCGCTGCGCTGCGGTTGCGGCGCATTCGGGCGGGGCTCAGGCCCCGGCTGCTGGGGCTGGTCGCGGCGGTCCTGCCAGCGCGGCTTGTTGTAGCGCTCGCGCTGCTGGTAGGGCTGTCCGCCCTGGTCTCTTTGGCCCTGCTGCTCACGCTGGCCTTGGTCTCTCTGGCCTTGGTCTCTCTGGCCTTGGTCGCGCTGACCCTGATCGCGATTGTCACGGTAGTCGCGCTGCTGGCGGTAGGGCTGCTGCGGCTGGCGGTCGCCATCACCCTGCAGTGGCGGCTGATCGCCGAGGCCGTCGGGTTCATTGACCTGCCGCTCCATGCCGCCGCGCTGTTCGACCACGGCGGCTTCGGGCTGGTCTTCCAGCTCCTCGTCGTCGAACTCCTCGTCCGGACGGCGGTATTGCTGTTGGGTCTGCTGGTTATAGGCCTGGGCGGCGGAGACGATGCGGAGGTAATGTTCCGCATGCTGAAAATAGCTCTCCGCCATGACGATATCGCCCGCCGTCAAGGCATCGCGGCCCAGCTGGAGATATTTGTCGCCCACGGTCTGGGCGGTGCCGCGGACTTTGACGTCCGGGCCATTGCTGTCATAGATGCGATTGAGCGGATTGCCACCGCTGCTTCCTCCGCTGCTGCTGCTGCCTCCTCCGCTGCGCGGGTTGCGGCTGCGATTGCGGTTCTTGTGTTGGGGTCTCATATGGAATCCATGCCTTGATTGCGGCGGTCAATAACGCAGTCCGGCGACGAGCCAAAACGTGAGGCCCCGGCGTCCGAACTCCAAAAACGTGCTCAAGCTTTGAGCTTCTTCAAGATTTTACCCGTTGGTTTCGGTAAGCGTCTGCATTCGGCATGATCTCTTCCCGACCATGCCATTCCCCGGCTTGTGCTGATTGCAACTGGGCTGCAGTGTTTTATCCCGCTACCCGAACGTCGTTCCCGGCACCTTCACAAAGGGCAGTTGCGTTACCGACTCGTATTTAGCCCACCAGTCCTGAATTCCAAAGGCTTTTTTTGCGAAAATCCACATGCCGCAAGTCATGGTTGACCGAACATGAGGCAGCGCACATGGCGCCCAAGGTCGAAATGGCGCGCCGCCGGCCTGAATTTGGCCGCGGCAAAGATCGCTTCCACGGCCTCGGCTTGGCCTGCGCCGATCTCGACGAGGACGGTTCCACCATCCCTCAAATGGCTTGCCGCGCCAGCGGCGATGTGGCGGTAGGGGTCAAGCCCGTCCGCGCCGCCTGCAAGCGCCAGGGCCGGATCGAAATCGCGCACATCGGGCGACAGTGCGGCGATGTCTTGCGCCGGGATATAGGGCGGGTTCGAGACGATCAGATCGAAGCGGCCGCTGACGGGGCTGAACCAATCACCGTGCACGAATTGCAAGCGGTCCGCGACGCCAAGGCGTTCGGCATTGGCGCGCGCCACGGCAAGGGCCTCGAGCGAGAGGTCGCTGGCCACCCCGATGGCATCGGGACATTCGGCCAGCAGCGTCACGATGATGGCACCCGACCCGGTGCCCAGATCGAGGATCATTTTTCCTTCTCCACCCAAAGGGTGGGGAAGAGCCTGCCCCGGACTTGATCCGGGGTGGCGCGCGCTGCCTTCAGCGCGTGACGGATGGGGGCCTTCGCCCGGGGCCACGGCCCCACCCGCTCGCTGACGCTCGCCGCCCTCCCCGCTTCGCGGAGTGGGATGAAGAGGTCCGTGCAAAATCCCCAAACCCGCATCGATCAGCGTCTCCGTATCGGGCCGCGGGTCGAGGACTGAGGGTGTCACTTGGAAGACGCGGCCATAGAATTCACGCTCGCCCAGAATGCGCGACACCGGCTCGCGGGCCGCGCGGCGTGCGATGAGCTCAGCAAAATTGTTCGCCGTACTTTCTTCGAGCACGCGCTCTGTTAAGAGGATGATATCCTCGCGGCTGAAGCCCGCCGCATGTTGCAGCAGAAGCCGCGCATCCAGCAGCGGCGTTTCGCAGCCGGCCTCCGCGAGCTTGGTCTTCGCATCCTCAAGCAGCTCCTGCACCGTATCAGAGGGCATGTTCCTCGGCGGCCAGCAGTTCCGCCTGATGGTTGGTCATCAGGGCCTGCACCATCTCCTCCAGCGCCGGACCCTCCATGATCTGGTCGAGTTTGTAGAGCGTCAGGTTGATGCGGTGATCGGTGCAGCGGCCTTGCGGGAAATTATAGGTGCGGATGCGCTCGGAGCGGTCGCCCGATCCGACCTGACCCTTGCGCGCCGCCGAACGTTCGCTGTCGATACGGTTGCGCTCGATATCATAGAGTCTGGAGCGCAACAGCTTCATGGCGGCGTTCTTGTTCTTCAGTTGCGATTTCTCGGTCTGCTGGGCCACCGCCAGGCCTGTGGGAATATGCGTGATGCGCACTGCCGAATCGGTGGTGTTGACCGATTGCCCGCCCGGCCCCGAGGAGCGGTAAACGTCGATCCTCAAGTCCTTGTCCTCGATCTTGATGTCGACCTCCTCGGCTTCCGGCAGCACGGCGACGGTCGCCGCCGACGTATGAATGCGCCCTTGCGTCTCGGTGGCCGGCACCCGTTGCACCCGGTGCACGCCCGATTCGAATTTCATATGCGCGAAGGCGCCCGCACCATAGATGTTGGCGATCACTTCCTTGTAACCGCCGTGTTCGCCGTCGCTGGCCGAAATCACCTCGACCCGCCAGCCCTTGAAACCGGCATAGCGCTGATACATGCGGAACAGGTCGCCAGCAAAGATCGCCGCCTCGTCACCCCCCGTTCCGGCGCGCAGTTCGAGGATGACATTCTTGTCGTCGGCGGCATCTTTGGGCAGAAGCAGGATGCGGATGTCGTGCTCCATCGCCGTGATCTTACCGTCAAGAACGAAACGTTCGGCTTGCGCCATTTCGGCCATCTCGCCGCCCATCGCCATCATTTCGGCCAGGCCATCTCGTTCCGCATAAGCTTTGCGCAATTCCAGCGCCGCCTTGGCGGTGGGTTCCAGTTCGGAATATTCGCGCGACAGATTGCGGAACGCATCACCCGCCGCACCACCCGCCGAAAGCTGATGCTCAACGGTGGCGAAGCGCTGGATGATGCGGTCGAGCTTTTCCTGGGAAATGGCGGTCATAGGCCGGGCTTCTAGCGGAAGCCCGGGACAATCGCAAAGCCCCGGTTCAGCCCTTCGACGCGAAGGACTTCAGATCGAGCGGGCGGCCCACCAGGATTTCGCCCGGCGTGCCGAGGATGCCTTTTTCCTTGCCGTCGATCACATAGCTCAGCAAACCGCCATCGCGGGCGATGACCACCAGGCCCTCGCGGTTGGGCACGCGGTAGGTGTCGCCCTTCATCAGCATCTGGGTCATCACCACATTGCCCTGGGCGTCCTCGATCCTGACCCAGACGGGGGCCTTGGCCTTCAGCGTCAGGCGGCTTTCGCCGTTGCCGGTACCGAATTCACGGCCGTCGGCGGTCATCGCCATGTCGGTGGCGGAGACGAGCCCGCCCAGATCGGCCGCGGCCTCCTTGGCGCCGGGCACCTGATCCTGGATCAATGAGGAAATGCCGTCGAGATTGGTGCCGGCAAGGTCGTCCTCGGTATAATCCGCCGAGGCCTGTTTCTGGTCGTCGGTCATCGGCTCGCTGGTGATCGTGACGTCGGCGGCCTGGCCTTCGGTCGAGGCGGTCGGCATCGGATCGGCCGGGGAGTCGGCCACCGCGGCGGGCTCGGGCTTGGCGAGGGGATCATCGGCGCCGGGCATCAGCGTGTAGCTCAAGCCCGCGAAAAGGAAGATGGCGCCGGCCAGCGAGGCCACGAGGCCGCCCGCGCCACCGGGCATGCCGGTGAGCTTGAAGTTGAATTTCGGCATGCGGGCCAAGCGCCCGAATTTCAGAACCTTGGCGCTCGACAGGGGTGCCGGATTGGCCGGATGGCTGGCATCGGGCGCCAGGGGCAGGGCTGGCAGGAAATGCGCGTAGTGTTCGACCAGCGGGTCGGGGTCGAAGCCTAAGTAATGTGCGTAAGTGCCGATCATCTCGAGCGCGTCGATGCGCTCGGGCATGTGGGTCATGTCGCCATATTCGATGGCTTCGATGTGATAGGGATGAATGCCGGACGCTTCGCCCGCCTGTTCCAGACTTTGCCCGCGGCTTTCGCGTTCGCGCTGCAGGTACCAGCCGGCCTCGCCCGCCGGGTCCACCATGCCGTCGGGCTTCTCGCGGCCGTGGCCCAGGGCTTCCGCCACCACCTCGTCCTGCCCCGCCGCTTCAACGCTGTCATCACGCATGTCGTTACTCTCGGTACATTCTGGTTAACCGCCGGTTGACGGCTGCTTTCCCCAAGAATGAACGAGAATGGTGAACGGGAGGCTAACGGGTTAGATAGAGTAATCCAGATTAGCGCCCAGATTCGTGCGCCCAAACAAAAAAGCCCGGTGTTTCCACCGGGCCTGTCAAGGCAACGGCCTACTTCTTGGCTGGCCGCGGTTCGACCGGCAGCGGTTTCGCCACCACATCGCTGCTCTTCGGGATCAGGCCTTCGATCGACGAGGAATCAAGTCCCACTTCTTTCAACAGCGCATCGAGCAACGGCGCCTGGGCGCGGTAGCGCAGTGCGCTGTTGACGATCTGGTCCGAAAGCCCTCCCGGTCCTGGTGCCGCGCCACCACCTGCGCCGCCAACCGCCGACGACAGCCCGTCCACCTGGATGATCTTGATGCCGTCGATATTCTCGATGGGCTTCACTGCCTCGCGGATGATCGCCTCCATGTGCTCGATGATGGCCAGTTTAACACGCAAACCAACCTGTTCGCCGGAGAGGAGGTTTGCCGCCTCGTTGAGTGCCTTGTTGCCCTTGGCGTCGATGGCGTAGCGAATGTCGGCGGCGGCGGCGCGCATCTTTTCCGCCTCGGCCTCGGCAGTGGCGCCGATCCGCACCTTGTCGGCGAGACCCTGCGCCTCCTCGCGCAAGGCTTCCGCCTTGTCGGCGGCGGCATCCTTCTCGGCCTCGGCCGCCACCCTGATGCCGATGGCCAGCCGCTCGGCCTGTTTCTGCGCCTCGATCAGTTCGATTTGCTTCAGGCGCTCGGCGATCTCCCTTTCGCGCGACGTGATGACCCGTTCCTCAGCCTCGACGGCCTTGGCCCGCGCGACGTCGGCCTCGGCCTTGGCGATCGACTCTTCTTTGGATTTCTCGGCGATGGCAATCTCGCGTTCCTGTTGGGAAATCTCGATCGAGCGCTGGCGCATGATGTTCTGGGTCTCGACCGCGCGCTCCTTCTCGATCCGCGCCTCCTCGACGGCCCTCTCGGCGAGAAAGCGCGACTGCGCCACCTGCTGCTCGGCGGCGATCTTCGCCTGCTCGGCCTCCTGGCTGCGTAGCGCCTGTTCCTTGGCGATCCCGGACGCCTGTTCGGCCCTGCGCACTTCGATGTCGCGCCGCTGTTGCAGCGTGGCATATTCCTCGTCGCGCTGCAGGTCGAGCGTAAGCTTTGAAGCCTCAAGATTCTTGTTGCGGATCTGGACCGCCGTATCCTGCTCGATATCGTTGCGGATTTTCTTGCGGCGGTGGATTTCCTCGGTGAGCCTGGTCAGGCCCTCGGCGTCGAAGGCATTGTTCGGATTGAAATGCTCCATGCTCGTCTGGTCGAGGCCGGTGAGCGACACCGATTCAAGTTCGAGGCCGTTCTTGAGCAGGTCCTCGCTCACCACCTGCTGCACTTTTTGCACGAAATCGACGCGCTTCTCGTGCAACTCGACCATGGTCATCTCGGAGGCCACCGAGCGCAGCGCGTCGACGAACTTGCCTTCGACCAATTCCTTCAGCGTATCCGGCTGCATCGTCCGTGTACCGAGCGTTTGCGCGGCATCGGCGATGGCGTCCTCGGTCGGCTTCACGCGCACATAGAATTCGGCGACGACATCGACGCGCATGCGGTCGCGGGTGATCAAAGCCTGGTCGCCGGCCCGGTTCACCGCCAGGCGCAACGTGTTCATGTTGACGGAGATCGTCTCGTGCAGCACCGGGAAGACCAGCGCGCCGCCGTTCAAGATCACCTTCTGCCCGCCAAGACCGGTACGCACGAAGGAGGCCTCCTTCGAGGCCCGCCGGTAAAGCCTGGCAACGATCATGCCGATGGCAAACAGCGCCAAGACGGCGACGCCAGCCGCGGCGGCAACGCTGATTAGATTTGAGTCAAGCATGATGCGTCATATCCCTTTCAAGGAATTGATATCGATTGCGGTGGCAAGGAAACGCGCGCCGTCGTGGCGGGTCAGCCGCACGGTATCGCCTTGTGCGAAGGCAAGCTGAGGGTCTTCGGGCTCGACCATCACATAGTGGCTCTGGCCGTGCGCGTCCTTCAGCCTTGCCTGGGCCGGGCTGCCTTTCCGCGCGGTGCCCAGCGTGATGGTCGCATTGAGACCCACGAAGCTTGCAGTGGCGACGGCGCTGGTCTCGTCCGAAGGCAGAATGGCGGCAATGGCGCCGCCCATCCAACGCATGGCAGGCACCGCACCGAACAGCGCCGGGAGCGACGCCAACGCACTCGGCAGCAAGTAGCCCGTCACATTGAAGATGAAGCCCTGCAGCGCGTAACCGAGAACCCCGAAGGCCGTCAGAAACACGATCAGCAGGATCAGAATGGGCACCTGACCGATGCGCAGCCATGACAGGATGGCCGACAGCATGGACCCATGGCCATCGACCCCGCCGCCGTCCGGCCCCTCGATGAGGCCGTCGAGGAAATCGGAGAGCCCGGCCCCCATCAACAGCCCGACTGCCTCGAGACCCGCGATGATCACCACAATGGCAATAGCCACCGCAAAGGGCATATTCCCGTCCGCAAACAAGAAGGTCAGAATAGTGATATCCCCCATGACAATTCCGTAACGTTGCTTACTAGATGGGGAAGCCGCCGTAAAGGTAAAGGCCATCAGGCGGCGCTTGGTTAAGAAAATCCAGACGACTGGGAAAGGTGGAAAACGGGATACCTGCCGAGTCGGCAATCTCACGCCACCGCATCCAGCCCCTTCTTCTCGATCAGTGTAAGCAATTTCAGCGATGCGCCACGTGGATGTTTTTCGCCGCGTTCCCATTGGCTGACGAGGCTTTTTGTGACATTGAGATAGCGTGCGAAGACGGGTTGGCTTCGTCCTTCACGGGCGCGCAGCTTCTGGATATCGTCGGCGGTAAATTCCCGTACTGGCGTCAGGCAAAGCTCGTCAAATTCACGCATGGTCTTCTTGTCGATGGCACCAACCTCATAAAGGTCTTCCATTGATTCATGCACGGCTGCCGCCACTTTAGTTCGATATATCTTGGTCATTGTTGGCCACTTCCTGCATTTTGCCTTCATCCATCAGTTTTTGAAGCTCTGCGGCGGTCAGTGAAAGATAAGCTGCCGCAGCTTTCTTGAACAATCGAAGATCGTGGGCATCAATGTTGTCTTGCTCGTTTTTCGCATACCCTTAGACAAAAAATGCCTTTTCTCCAGCCCAATACGCGATGATGGTGCGATAACCGCCCGAACGGCCTTCGCCGTCACGAGCAACACGCTGCTTGATTAATCCACTGCCAAGGTCTGCATCAATCGAACCATTTTCCGCCCTGGCGATTGCCTCGCACAGGAGAGCGTCATCTATACTCTGTTTACGGGCAAAGCGGACAAACCACTTGATCTTGAATATCCGCATCACCCGCTCCGCTACGAACTATGTATAGCACTTAGTGATATAATTCAAGTCTCGTACCTCAAACAAAAAACCCCGGGGTCTCCCCCGGGGTTCATACGTTTCAGCGAGTGCTGAGCGTGTGGATCAGAAATCCATGCCGCCCATGCCGCCGCCGCCCATGCCGCCGCCGCCGGGCATGCACATTGAGGGCTTGTCCTTGGGCTTCCCGGCAATCATCGCTTCCGTGGTGATGAGGAGCGAGGCGACCGAGGCGGCGTCCTGGCGGGCCACGCGGACGGCCTTGGCCGGGCCGATGATGCCGGCCTGAACGTCGGTGAAATCAGTCCAGACTCTGACGAATTGTCTTGAGGATCCACAGTATGCGTTGGTCGTGTTCATTGCGGCGGTGACGCAGTGCGGAAACGGTGAAGCTGCGCAATTCGAGTGGGGGAACTTGAGTTGAAAGGCCAAGAATTGGCGCATAGCGTTTGGCCAATCCCTCCGGCAGCGTGGTGATGCAATCGGTTTCCGCCACGGTTGCAAGTGCGGGGAAAAACTGGGGAACCGAGGCAACCACCCGCCTGCTGAGGCCACGTATACTCAATGCGTCATCGACGACACCTTTCAAGTCACCTGCTGGAGATACCAGGATATGGGAAAGGCTGGTGTAGCGCTCCAGAGTGATGGGTGTGTTCCCCAAGACCTCGGAACGGCCGGCCACAGCAAATCCTTGTTGGTGTAGCGGCAAGGAAATCAGGCTTTCGGGTACATTCCAAAAAAAACCGACGGCGACATCGACTTCGCCCGCGGACAGCGCATCCATAGCATCATGGCGCGACAGCGGGAGTACAGACAGCTGCAATCCAGGTGCCTTTGCGATGAGCTGTCGCACCAGACTTGGCAAGATGCTGGCTTATTCAATATCAAGTGCGGCCAATCGGATTGTTCCAAGCGCCTTCGCGGGGTCAAAAGATTTGGTTTGACCAAGTGCACCTCGAATTGTTTCCACTGCATTGGCAACTGGTGCCTCAAGTGCCAAGGCGATAGCAGTAGGTTCCATGCCGTGCGGACGGCGTAGAAACAGATCATCGCCGAAAATGTCGCGCAGCCGTTTCAGCGCCTGACTGACTCCCGACTGGGTGAGGCCAAGCTCCTTCGCCACATCGGTAGCTTTTCGATGCCGCAACAGCCCGAGGAAAACCAACAACACAGTAAGGTCAAGTCGACGAAGTTCGGCATTACTGAAATCTGTCATGAGTAGATATCATTTCCATTCAAGAATTTTACCTAATATCACAATGAACATGAAACACCGAAATACAAAATCGTGGAACTTGGAGGGAGCAAAATGAACGCGCCGGTTACCGTGATTGTTCGCCGCAGAGTCAAGTTCGGGCGGGAATCTGAGTATGAAGCGTGGCTTTCTCGTCTGACTGCGGCGGCTCTTGAGCTTCCCGGATATCTTGGCGCTGATTTTCAACGCCCGGCAACGGGAAGCCGCAATTATGTTTCGATTTTCCGCTTCGCAACCGTGGTTGATCTCCAAAACTTTGAAGCCTCTGATTTGCGCGCCCGCGCGTTGACCGAAGTCGCTCCACTGGTCGAGGGTGATGCCGTGTGGGACCGGTTAACAGGTCTGGAGTTCTGGTTTGCTCCGCCGAAAGGCACCAAAGTGCCTCAACCCTCGCCTCACCGCATGGCAGTGGTGTTGATCTGTGTCGTTTTTGTCTTGGTGCTCATGCTCAACCTGACGCTCGGCCCTCTGATGGAGGGTTGGCCCCTGGCACTGCGCCTGCTGCTAACCGTCACTTTGCAAGTTCTGCTGATGACTTATCTCATCATGCCGCGACTAACCCGTTCGCTCGCCCGCTTCATCTACCCATCAATGAAGGCCAACTGAAAGGAACATCTGCATGACCGCGGCTATTGATACCCACTCCAAAAAGAAAGTCCTGATGATTGCCGCCAATCCCGGCACGTCGAGCACCACCGGTTGGCCTGTTGGCTTCTGGTGGGCGGAGTTGACCCATCCCTACTGGGTCTTCACCGAAGCCGGATACGACGTGACGATCGCCAGCCCCAAGGGTGGCGATCTGGAGGCTGACGGCTTTTCGGATCCGGAACATGAAAGCGGCTATTCCGCCCACGACATTCTGTCACTCGGGTTCAAAAAATCCGCAATCCACGCTGCACTGCTGAAAGGCACGAAGTCCATAGCCGAAACAAAATTCGCCGACTATGACGCGGTGTTCCTGGCTGGCGGTCAGTCGCCGATGATGACCATGATCGATGACGCCGCGCTTCAACGTTTTGTGGCCGGCGCCTATGAAGCGGGCAAGATTCTTGCCGTTGTCTGCCACGGAACATGCATCCTGTTGAAGACTAAACTGTCAACTGGCGATCTCTTGGTCAAGGGCAAGACATGGACCGGATTTGCAAATTCCGAGGAGGCCTTTGCCGACCAGTGGGTTGGCACAAAAATCCAACCGTTCTGGATTGAAGACGAGGCGCGCAAAATTGATGGCACAAACTTTGTTGTGAATTCGATGTTCAAAGCCTTTGCACTGCGTGATGGCAACCTAATCACAGGCCAACAACAATTCTCAGGCGCGGCTGCAGCCGAACTGGTAGTTTCAACACTAGCAGGCTATTGAAAAACTCTCAAATCTATCGGTTACGGCTGGAATTTTGATTTATTGAACAAGCGGGCTGATCTGTGGTGTCCGCTGTTGCGGCGTTTGGACCGGTTTGGCGTGGTGAACATGCTCTATCATGCTGCT
>JANPCA010000433.1:0-12730 GCA_031430715.1 Hyphomicrobiales bacterium
TGATGAAGGCCACGGCCTCGCGGTAACGGGCCGGCTCGTCATGTAACGGAAAATCAATGCCCTTGATGACCGCGTCTTTCAGGCCCAGGTGACTGGCCCAGGCCGGAAAGACCTTCATGATCGAACTCTGGGCGGTCGTCACGCCGATGAAATAAAGCGTCGGCTGTGTGGCGGGATCGATCATGGTCTGCCGTTCAACCGGTCATCGCCATGACGCGCGCCACGAGATCGTCGGTGCGCGGACGATAATCGCGGTTGTCGACGGCTTTCCATCCGCCGTTGCCATCCGTGACAATTCGGCTCCGCATGCCACGGGCCTTGGCGATGATGTCATAGTCCTGACCGGAATCGGCAGGATAGGCGAAAGTCATCACCAGCACGCCGGGGCCGACATTTACCGAGCGGTGAATCCAGAAGGGCGGAACGTAGCACATGGTGCGCGGGTGGATGTCGATGGTGCGGATGTCGCCCTTGGGCGATTCGAGCAGCATCACGCCATGTCCCGCCTCGCCATAATACATTTCCGGCCGGTTGGGCCGCGCATGGATGTGGCCGCGCGTCATGAAATACTCGTGGCCGACAAGTCCCGGTTCCATGCGCGTGACGCCGATGATCATGTCGCCCGATTGCGCCGAAGGCTTGTAATCGGTCACCCCATAGGCCACCGCGCCGCCCTTTTCGGCCACCAGGCGGACGAAGGCGGCCTCGTCTTCATAGAGTCCGGCGAGATCGCGGAAGGTCTTGATATAGTGGTTGGAAGCGCCGCGCAATGTTCCGTCCGCCACATCGACATGGCAGACACCAGGCTCACGCAAGATCATCTTCAAACACCCTTCTCGACCAATCTGTATTAAAACTACAACGCATGATCCGGATTGACAAGCCCCAGCACCGATCATCCGAATATTGCACCGCAAAACACAGCATTGCCATGCAAGATATGTCACCGATGTGCGAGTATATCAATTGTGTAGATTATTTCCTGTTGACCGTGACCAATTTTTTTTGTATTTAAACTACAAAAATGGACGCGGAATGGCGCCCGTGCAAAAACCTCTGGAGGAGAGACATCGATGAAAAAGACCCTTTTGGGCTGCGCCGCCGCACTTGCGCTGAGCCTTGCCGCCGGCGCCGCCAACGCCGCTGACTGCAAGGTCGGCGTTGCCATGTACACCTTGGGCGCACCCTATTTCGCGGCTCAGGTTGCTGCTGCCGAGGACCAGGCCAAGAAGGCCGGCTGCGAAGTCACCACCGCCGATGGCCAAAACGACATGGCCAAGCAGATCGCCGACGTGGAAGATATGATCTCCAAGGGCGTCAATCTCCTGATCCTCAATCCGCGCGATCCCGAGGGCCTGGTGGCCACCACCGATGCCGCCACCGCGGCGGGCGTCAAGGTCGTCATTATGGATTCGAGCATCAATCCCAAAGCCAATGTCATCACCCAGGTGCGCTCGTCCAATGATCAGAATGGCGTACTCGTCGGTCAATGGCTCGCCAATGAAACCAAGGGCAAGGCGCTGAAGATCATCCTGCTGTCGGGCGACAAGGGTAACGAAGTGGGCCGTGACCGCCGCTTGGGCGTGTTCAAGGGCCTGACCGAAGGCCAACTCACCAACGCAGGCAAGACCAGCTTCGAAGTGGTCGGCCAAGGCTGGGGCGGCTGGTCCCATGAAGGTGGCCTCGCCGCCATGGAAGATTTGCTGACGGCTCATCCGGACGCCAACGTGGTGCTGGGCGAAAACGACTCGATGGTGCTCGGTGCCTTGAAGGCGCTCGAAGCGGCAGGCAAGACCGACGTCCTCGCCGTCGCCGCCGCCGACGCCCAGAAGGAGGCCTTGGCCCTCATCAAGGAAGGCAAATACGGCGCCACCGGCCTCAACGGTCCCGATCTCGTGGCCCGCACCGCCATCGACATCGGCCTCAAGGCGCTGAAAGGCGAACTCCCCGCCGACTTCCCCAAGCTGAACCTGACGACGCCCGCCGTCATCACCAAGGAAAACGTCGACAAGTTCTATCGCGCCGACGCGGTGTTCTGATAGGCTCCTTCCCTGAGCTGCATATTCGCAGCCGACTTGAGGCGGCGGGACATCCCCGCCGCCTCCCTTGATCGCCCTGTAGCCGAGAGTGAACATGACTGAACTTGCCAGGCTGAGTTCGATCAGCAAGTCATTCGGCGGCGTTCTCGCGTTGAAGGGCGTCGATTTCGACATCCAGTCCGGCGAGGTCCACGCCCTGCTGGGCGAGAATGGCGCCGGCAAATCCACCCTGATGCGCGTGCTGGGCGGTGAAATGCTGCCGAACGGCGGCGAGGTGATCGTCGGCGGAACCGCCGTCACCCTGCGTGATCCACGAGCCGCCCGCGCCCTTGGCATCGCGGTCATCCACCAGGAACTGGCGCTCGCCCCCGACCTTACGGTTGCCGAGAATATCTTCCTCGGTGAATTGCCGGGCCTCATTTCCCATGCGAAATTGCGGTCCCGCGCCAAGGCGTTGATCGGAAGGCTGGGCTTCGAGATCGATCCATCGCGCACCGTCTCCTCGCTCTCGGTCGCCCACCAGCAGGTGGTCGAGATCGCCAAGGCCCTGTCCCAGGACATCAAGATCATCGTCTTCGACGAGCCGACCGCCGTCCTTTCCGCCCAGGATGCCGGGCGCCTGCACCGCATCATATCGGACCTCCGCGTCAAGGGCGTGGGCATCGTTTATATCTCGCACCGCCTCGACGAGGTCTTCAGCATCGCTGACCGCATGACGGTTCTGAAGGACGGCGAGAATGCCGGCACCGTGAAGACCAGCGATGTCAAGGTCGAGGACATCATCCGCATGATGGTGGGACGGCCGCTGTCGGCCATGTTCCCATCGCGCGATAAATCCAGGATCGGAGCCGAGGTTCTGAAAGTCGAGAACCTCAACGCGGGCCGCCGGGTGCGCGATGTCAGTTTCGCGGTGAAGGCCGGTGAAATCGTCGGCCTCGGCGGTCTGGTGGGCTCGGGCCGCACCGAGGTGGCGCGCCTCATCTTCGGCGCCGACATTGCCGACAGCGGCACCATCACGCTCCGTGGCAAGGCAATCAACCCGCGCTCGCCGCGCGACATGGTGAAAGCGGGCGTCGGCCTCGTGCCTGAGGACCGCAAGGCCCATGGCGTCATCCTCGACAAACCGATCCGCATCAATGCCACCATGGCCAGAATTTCGGATGTGGCGAATCCCTTAGGCTTTCTGAAAACCCGCTTCGAACGCAAGAGGGTGACGGATTTGGGCCGAAGCCTGCGCCTCAAAGCGACGAGCGTCGATGCCCCGGTCACCAGCCTCTCGGGCGGCAACCAGCAGAAGGTGGTGCTGGCCAAGTGGTTCCATGCCGGCGGCGACATCATCATCCTTGACGAACCGACACGCGGCGTCGATGTCGGCGCCAAAACCGAAATCTATGCCCTCATCAACAAATTGGCGGAGGACGGCAAGGCCGTGCTGGTCATCTCGTCCGAACACCAGGAACTCTTCGGCCTGTGCGACCGCGTGCTGGCCATGGGCGAGGGCGAAATCCGCGGGCAATTGCTGCCTGCCGACTATAGCGAGGAAAATCTCCTCTCCCTGTCGATGACGGGCGGGAGCCGGACAACATCGGACGGTGCAAGACCATGACCACGACGACCGAGCATCTGACCCAGACGGACGCCAAGCCCGGGATCGACTACCGCACGCTGCTTCAACGCTTCGGCACCTTGGGGATATTCCTTGTCCTCGTGGTGGTCGCCACCCTGTGGTCCGACAGTTTCCTGAGCAGGGGCAACATCCTCAATGTGTTGCGCCAGGTGGCCTCGGGTGCGGGCATCATGGCGGTGGGCATGCTGTTCGTCATCCTGACGCGCGGCATCGATCTTTCGGTCGGTTCCATCGCCGCATTGGGCAGCGTGCTCACTGGTTACTTCATCACCTTCGCGGGTTATGGCACGGCCGCTACCATTATGCTGGTCATGCTGTCGGGCGCCGCCTGCGGCCTCGTCACCGGCGGCTTCATCGCTTACATGCGGCTGCCGTCCTTCGTCATGTCGCTGGCCATGATGGCCATTGCCCGTGGCCTGTCGCTCATCATTTCGGATGGCCGGCCGATTCCCCTCGGCGAGGCGGGCGAAGCCTTCAGCAAATTCGGCTCGGGCTTCTTCATGGGCCTGCCGCAGCCGGTGATCCTCATGTTCGCGGTCTTCATCATTGGCGGCGTCGTCTTGAATTTCACCCGCTTCGGCCGCGTCATCACCGCCATCGGCTCGAACGAGGAGGCCGTGCGCCTCTCGGGGATAGTTGTGCCGCGCTATATTCTCGCGGTCTATGTGATCTCCGGCGTGCTGGCCTCGATCGCCGGCATCATCTCGTCCAGCCGCACGGCGGTTGGATCTTCACAAGTGGGCGTGGGTGCCGAGTTGAACGTCATCGCCGCCGTGGTTATCGGCGGCGCCAGCCTGATGGGCGGCCGGGGCGGCGTCATCAACACACTGCTCGGCGCCCTGGTCATGGGCATCATCGCCAACATCATGAATCTGGCGGGCGTGCCGGGCTATCACCAGCAGGTCTACATGGGCATCATCATCATCATCGCCATGCTGCTGCAATACAGCACCGGTTCACTGAAGCGCGGATAAGTAAGAGATGTCCCGCGATCTGATACTCGCCATCGATGTCGGCACGGGCAGCGCCCGAGCCGCGCTGGTCGACGGCAAGGGCGCCATCGTAGCCATCGCGGCCCGCGAACACGATCAGATCGTGCCGCAATTCGGCTGGGCCGAGCAGCGGCCTGCCGACTGGTGGTCCGGCGTGGTGCAAAGCATCCGCAAGGTGCTGGATGATGTGCCCGGTGCCGCCAGGCGCATATCGGCCATCTGCGCCTGCGGCCAGATGCACGGCACGGTGCTGGTCGATGGCGATGGCCGCTTGACGCGCGATACGGCCCCCCTGTGGAACGACAAGCGCACCGTCGATCTGGTGAAGGCCTTTGAACAGGCCAACAGGCCGGAGAGTTATTTGAATGAGAGCGGCAATCCGCCAACTCCCGCCTGGCCGGGATTCAAGCTCGCCTGGCTGCGCGACAATGATCCCATTGCTTACAAGGCCGCCGCCCATGTGTTGATGCCGAAGGATTACATCAACCTGAAGCTCACCGGCGAAATCGCCATGGACACCGGCGATGCCTCCTGCAGCTTTCTGATGAACCCGCAAACGCGCGGCTGGTCGCCCGAGATGATCGCCCGCTTGGGGCTAGACGCGGACAAGCTTCCACCAATCCGCGAACCCCTCGACATTCTGGGCCGCGTCACCGAAGAGGCCAGTCTTGAAACCGGGCTTCTGACCGGAACGCCGGTGCTGGCGGGCGGTGCCGACTATCCCGTTGCGCTTTTGGGATCGGGCGCTTGCCGCCCCGGTCTTGCCTCCGATGTCACCGGCACCTCCTGCATCCTGACGCTCATCGCCAAGGCGCCGCTGCTCGATCCTGAAATCTGCAATGTCGCCACGATCGAGGGCAATTGGGGTCCCTTCGTGCTGATCGAAACGGGTGGCGACGCCATGCGCTGGGCGAGGCGCGCCTTCCATGAAAAATCGCTGGGCTATGAAGATATCGTTGCCAGGGCAGCCGAAGCCCCGGCAGGTGCCGAAGCACTTTTCTTCATGCCCTATTTGACCGGCGAGCGCCTCGGTGCACATCGCAACGCCAGGGCGCAATTCTTCGGGCTTGGTGCCGCACACGGCCTGTCGCATCTGCACCGCGCCATTCTCGAAGGCGTGGCCTTCGCCGCGGCCCGCCATCTCCACATCATGGAGAAAGCCGCAGGCCAGAAACTGGAGCGCGTCATCGCCTCGGGCGGCGGCGCCAAGACCGGACTATGGCTCAAGATCAAAGCCAGCATCTACGGCATTCCGGTCACCGTGCCGAGGGAGGCCGAGTGCGGTGTCATCGGCTGCGCCGCCATGGCCGCCACCGCCACCGGGCGTTTCTCCACTCTTCAGCAGGCCGCCGATGCTTATGTAAGTTACGAGGCGGATGTCGATCCCGACCCGGCCTGGGCGGAGACCTACGCCCGCATGCAGCCCCTGTTCGACCGCCTCTATTTGCATTCGCAGGCGCTCTATGATGACCTCGACGCTCTCAACCGGAAAGGACAACGGCATGTATCTTGAGCAATTCAGACTGGACGGCAAGATCGCGGTGGTGACGGGTGCGGCGCGCGGCATCGGTTTTGCCACCGCGGATGCCCTGAGCGAGGCAGGCGCCACCGTCATCATCACCGACATGAATGGCGAGGCAGCCGCCAAATCCGCGGCGTCGCTTGTTGCCAGGGGGCGCAAGGCGGATAGCGAGATGCTCGACGTCACCGACCCGCGCGCCGTCGAGCGCGTGCATGCGGCCATTGTTTCCAAGCTTGGCCGCGTCGATATCCTGGTCAACAATGCCGGCATCGCCATTTCCAACCGCCCCGCCGAAACCATGGACGACCCCACCTGGCTGAAGGTGCTCGACGTCAACCTGAACGGCGTCTTCTGGTGCTGCCGCACCTTCGGCAAGGCCATGCTGGAGCAGGGCGGCGGCAATATCGTCAATGTCGGCTCCATGTCGGCGGACATCGTCAACCGCCCCCAGGAACAGGCCCAGTACAATGCCTCCAAGGCGGGTGTGCATCATCTGACGCGCTCGCTCGCCGCCGAGTGGGCCACCCGCAAGGTGCGCGTCAACGCCGTGGCGCCGACCTATATCGAAACCGATCTAACCCGTTTCGTCTATGACGATCCCGAGATGCTGCAACATTGGGTCGGCGGGACCCCCATGGCGCGCCTCGGCCAGCCGTCCGAAATCGCCTCTGTGATTCTTTTCCTCGCCGGCGATGCCTCGAGCCTGATGACGGGATCGATCGTTTCCGTCGATGGCGGCTATACCTGCTGGTAGGAATCGCAGCATGAAAGTTATTATCGCCAGCTTCAAGATCGTCCTCGTCTCCGCCATCACCGGCGGTATCGGCCTAGTGGTGAGCGGCTTGTGATGCAACGACGGCCTTGAACCGTGAAGCCATGCCGGGAAGAAAACAATAGTACGGAATAATCACGGATGTGCGGGCATATGACCATGCCGGCATCTCTCCATCTGAAACCTGAAGCGCAATGGAAAGACCGAACATGCTCGCTGCCGTCATGCATTCACCGGGAGACATCCGCCTCGAGGACGTGCAGCGGCCCGTGGCGCGGCCGGGGGAGGTGTTGCTGCGCGTGGCGGCCGTCGGGGTTTGCGGCTCCGATATTCCGCGCATGCTGGTGAAGGGCGCACATCGCATGCCGATCGTCTGCGGCCATGAGTTCAGCGGCCACATCGCCGAAAAGGGCGATGGTGCCGATGGCTTCGAGGTTGGCGACCTGGTGGGCGTGGCGCCGCTCATTCCCTGTTACAAGTGC
Source organism: Hyphomicrobiales bacterium (assembly GCA_031430715.1). Classification (GTDB taxonomy): domain Bacteria; phylum Pseudomonadota; class Alphaproteobacteria; order Rhizobiales; family Aestuariivirgaceae; genus Aestuariivirga. Next base: position 7,435 of record JANPCA010000433.1, read on the forward strand.
AACCAGTGCAAGACCGGCAATTTCTCGCGCTGCCGCGACTATGACTACTTCGGCAGCAGGCGCGATGGTGCGTACACGGACTATGTCACCGTGCCGGTGGAAAATCTCCTCAAAACGCCCAAGGGCATGGACCCGCGCGCCGCCGCCATGACCGATCCCGCCTCGATCGCCCTTCATGCCATCTGGAAGTCGCCGCCGACGGCGGGCCAGCGCGGCGGCGTCATCGGCTGCGGCCCCATCGGCCTCTTTGCCATCCAGTGGATGAAGCTGATGGGTTGTACCGAAGTGGTGGCAGTCGACGTCGCACCCGAGAAACTGGCCCAGGCGCGGGAGGCCGGCGCCTCGCAAACATTTCTTGTCACCGATGTGATCCCGGCGGACCTGAAATGCGACCTGATCGTCGAAGCCGCCGGACACAACTCCTCCATCAACCTCGCGGCGAAACTGGCGGGGCCGGGCGGCCACGTGGTGTTCATTGGCATCCCGGTGGGCGATGTCACCTTGGAGAACAAGGCCTTCCAGCATTTCCTGCGCCAGGAGGTTTCGCTCCACGGCGCCTGGAATTCCTTCGGGGCGCCTTATCCCGGCAAGCAATGGACGGTGACGCTCGATGCCCTTGCCACCGGCAAATTGAAGTGGGAATTCATGATCACCCATGAATTGCCGATCAAGGATTTGCCCGCCATGTTCGAGAAGATCAGGACCAAGTCGGAGTTCTTTTCCAAGATCATGTTCAGGCCCTGAGAAAGCGCCATGGCCCTGCTCCTCGGATTGGATTTCGGCACCGGCGGCGTGAGGGCCGGCGTTTTCGATTTGGGTTCCCGCCTCCTGCTGGGCGAGCGCGAGGCGGCCTATGACACCGCCTACCCGCGTCCCGGCTGGGCCGAGCAATCCCCCCTCGACTGGTGGCAGGCCCTGGGCCGCGCCACACGGGGCCTCCTCGCCGAACTGCGGTCACCTGAAATCGCCGGCATCTGCGTGGCAACGACCGCCTCCACAGTTGTTGTCTGCCGCCGCGATGGCACGCCGCTAAGGCCGGCATTGCTATGGATGGATTGCCGCGCCGCGGCGGAAGCCGAACGGAGCGCCCAATCGAAGCATCCCGTGCTGAACTATGCCGGTGGCGGCAACGCCGCCGAGTGGCTGATCTCCAAGGCCATGTGGATGAACGCCCACGAGCCCCGGACCTATGCAGATGCCGATATCATCTGCGAGTGCATCGACTATGTGAACTTCATGCTCTGCGGGTTGTGGACAGGCTCACGTATGAACGCCACCTGCAAATGGAATTATGATTCCGTGCGGAAGCGCTTTCCGGTGGAACTCTATGAGGAACTCGGAGTGGCCGGTCTCGAAGCAAAGCTGCCATCCGCTATTTACGCCGTTGGGGCGCCCATTGCAGAAATAAGCGCAATGGCGGCCGATCATCTGGGTCTCGTCAACCGCCCCATGCTGGCGCAAGGCGGCATCGATGCCCATATCGGCATGCTGGGGGCGGGAACCCTGATGCCCGGTCAAATGCTGATGATCGGCGGCACCTCCGTCGTGCAGCTCTTCCAGCTTGACCGCCAGCGGCCGATGACTGGATTCTGGGGTCCCTATCCCCATGCGCTGCTCGATGATTATTGGTTGGTGGAAGCGGGCCAGGTCTCGGCTGGTTCGGTGCTGTCGTGGTACGCGCGCGACCTCTTCGAACTCGACGCCCAAGGCCGCGCCGCGCTCTATGAGAAGGCCGCCGCCCTTCCGGTGGGCGGCACCGGCCTCCTGACGCTCGACTATTTCATGGGCAACCGCACGCCCTATCGCGATCCCATGCTGCGGGGCGCCGTCATCGGCCTGTCGCTCGGCCATGACCGCGCCGCCATCTACCGCTCGGCGGTGGAGGGGGTCGCACTGGCCTCCGCCAATGTGCTGAAGCGCGCCGCCGAGCTCGGCGTTCCGGTCACCCGCATCGTCAGCTCCGGCGGCTATGCCAAGAACCGCCTCTGGCTGCAGGCCACCGTCGACGCCATCGGTTTGCCCGTCGAGCTCTCCGCCGAACCCAACCTCACCATCATCGGCGCGGCGGCAGCAGCAGCCACCGGGGCAGGTCTCGTGCCCGATCTCTTCGCCGCGGCCGAAGCGGTGCGCCAGGAGGTGACCGAGATTCTGCCGGACGCAAAGGCCCATGGCGCCTACAAGGCCCTGCTCGACGACTACCTTGAGGCCACGGCGGTTTTGGCGCCCCTGTCCCGGCGCCTGAGCCGCCGCCAGCTTGAAGCAGGCCCCCATGCAGCCTGACCGCCTGGAGCGCGATATCCCGCTGCGCAATCTCTCGGCCGAACAGCGCGAGCAGCTGATGATCCAGGTCGCCAAGCGCTACTATCAGCTCGATATGACCATGAGCGATATCGCCGATGAACTCGGCCTCACCCGCTGGCAGGCCAGCCGCCTGTTGACCGACGCCCGCGACATCGGCGTGGTGCGGATCGAGATCGTTCCGCACGCGCCGCGCCTGCCGGCGCTCGAAAGCCGCTTGCAGCGTGCTTTCGGCCTCAAGGAAGCGGTCATCGTGCCGGGCGGCGATGGCGATGACGATGCCCTGGTGCTGGATGGCGTGGCCCGCGCCGCCGGGCAGTTCCTGGCAGGTCTCGGCAAGCTGCCCGCCATCGGCGTGTCCTGGGGCCGCACCATGACAGCGGTGGCCCGCCGTCTGCCGCCCTTCTGGAACGCTGGCGTCGAAGTGGTGCTCCTGAATGGCGCCATGAACATCCGTTCGGCGGGGCCCCAGACCAACAATGTTGCCGACCTCTTCGCCCGCGCCGGGCAGGGCACCGCCACCTTGCTTCCGGTGCCGGCCATCTTCGGCCACGCCGCGACGCGCGCCGCACTCGAAGGCGATCCGACCATTGCCGCCGTGCTCGAATTGGGCCGCAAGGTGCCGGTGATCTGCTTCGGCATCGGCGCGCTGACGCCGGACTCGGTGCTGATACAGTCGGGCTTCGTCAGCCCCGCCGAGGCCGAAAGCCTCAAAACACGGGGCGTCGTCGGCGATATCCTCAGCCGCTTCATCGATGCCAATGGCAACATTGTCGACCATGATCTGGACCAACGCACCATCGGCGCCAGCCTCGACTCCTGCCGCGGCCGGAACCTGGCCATCGGCGTGGCGGCGGGGGTGCACAAAACCCCTTCGGTTCTGGCCTGTTTGCGTGCAAAATATATCAATGCCCTGATCACCGACGAAATGACCGCCCGAAGCCTCCTGGAGGACGCCCAAGATGAATGAACTCCGCCCGATCGAAGCGGCAGCAGCCCATGGCGCCGTGGCGCGCAACCCCGGCACGCCGCTGCGCATCGAATGGTTCGAGGATGTGCAGGTCAATCTCTCGGCCGCTGAACGCCGCGCCGCCACACTTCCCACCCGGCGCACGGTGAAGAAGGACTATCAGGCCGCCTGGCTGGTCAAGGCCTTGCAATGCATCGACCTTACCACCCTGGCCGGCGATGACACGCCGGGCCGCGTCCACCGGCTGTGCTTCAAGGCGCGGCATCCCTTGCGCGATGACATCGTCGAGGCACTGGGTCTCGCCGATATGCCGCCCGTCGTCGGCGCCGTCTGCGTCTATCCCGCCATGGTGAGACCCGCCGTGAAGGCGCTCGCAGGTTCCGGCATTCCGGTAGCCTCCGTTGCCACTGGATTCCCGGCGGGCTTGACACACCTGTCCCAGCGCCTCGCCGAAATCCGCTACGCGGTGGAGGAGGGTGCCAGGGAAATCGACATCGTCATCCACCGCGCCCAGGTGCTGATGCAGGACTGGCAGGCGCTCTACGACGAGGTTGCCGCCATGCGCGAGGCCTGTGGCGAGGCGCATATGAAAGCCATTCTGGCCACCGGCGATCTGAAGACGCTACGCAATGTCTACAAGGCCTCCATGGTCGCCATGCAGGCGGGCGCTGATTTCATCAAGACATCGACCGGCAAGGAAGACGTGAACGCCACGCTGCCCGTCAGTCTCACCATGGTGCGGGCTTTACGCGATTATGGCGATCTCACCGGCTTCAAGATCGGCTTCAAGCCGGCCGGCGGCTTGCGCACCGCCAAGGACGCGACGAGCTGGCTGGTCCTCATGAAGGAGGAACTGGGCCGCCGCTGGCTGGAGCCCGATCTCTTCCGCATCGGCGCCAGCGCCATGCTGGCCGATATCGAACGCCAGCTCGAACATCATGTCACCGGCCGTTACTCGGCCCTGACCCACCACGCGCTCGCCTGAGGACAAGACCGCCATGCCCCGCATCAAAGAGATTCTCGAAACCATGGAATATGGTCCGGCACCCGAAGCGAACGCCCACATCACCTCCTGGCTGCAAGACCACGAGCAGGGCTTCGGCCATTTCATTGGCGGGGTATTTATTCCCGCCAGCGATGGCGGCCTGTTCGATGTGATGAACCCGGCCCATGGGTCGCGGCTCGCCCGCGTGGCGCAAGGCACCGCCGCCGATATCGACGCGGCCGTGAATGCGGCGCGCCAGGCCTTCAGCCCATGGTCGAAGCTGCCGGGCCATGCGCGCGCCAGGCATCTCTATGCCATCGCCCGCCTGATCCAGAAGCGCGAACGCTTTCTCTCCGTCCTTGAGACCATGGACAATGGCAAGCCGATCCGCGAGAGCCGCGACATCGACGTGCCGCTGGTGGCGCGCCATTTCTATCATCACGCCGGCTGGGCGGAGATGATCGAGGACGAATTCCCGGGCCATCAGCCCTTGGGTGTGTGCGGGCAGATCATCCCGTGGAATTTCCCGCTGCTGATGCTGGCCTGGAAAATCGCTCCGGCCCTGGCGGCCGGCAACACCGTGGTGCTGAAGCCCGCCGAGTATACGCCGCTTACCGCCTTGGCCTTCGCCGAAATCTGCCGCGAAGCAGGCCTGCCGCCGGGCACCGTCAACATCGTGACCGGCGACGGCAAGACCGGCGAAGCCCTCGTCGCGCACCCGGGCGTCGCCAAGATCGCCTTCACCGGATCGACCGAAGTCGGCCGCCTGATCCGCAAGGCCACCGCCGGCTCGGGCAAGAAGCTGTCCCTTGAGCTTGGCGGCAAGTCGCCCTTCATCGTCCATGGAGACGCCGATCTCGACGCGGCGGTGGAAGGTGTCGTCGATGCCATCTGGTTCAATCAGGGACAAGTCTGCTGTGCCGGATCGCGCCTGCTGGTGCAGGAGGCGATCGCCCAGAGGTTCTTGAACAAACTCAAGCGCCGCATGGAAACCTTGCGGGTTGGCGATCCCCTCGATAAGTCCGTGGACATGGGTCCTATCG
>JANPCA010000434.1:0-2411 GCA_031430715.1 Hyphomicrobiales bacterium
AGCCGCGCTTGCTCAAATTGCGCATCAAATGGCTGATGCCGTAGGTCCATGGTGCGGCTTTGTCGCAGTGCGTCATGCGGTTGGTCAGTGCCCCCAGTCCGGCCGACGACACGGTGACGATGTCGCCCAGCTTGTGGGTGAAGCCCTTGCCTTTTTCGCCGCGGTCCTCGACGGGGGCGAAGAGGGTGCCGAGGAAGAGAACCGCACCGTCCGGGTACTGATGATTTTCGTTGATCATCTGGCCGACGAGATCGGCGGGGTCGCGGCTGATCTTCGACATGTTGGAGGCGCCATTCAGCACATAGCCGTCCTCGCCCTCGACGCGCAATGCGAGCTGCATGTTGCGCACGTGGTCGAGGCTGAAACTGTGATCGAAGAGGCGGAGCATCGGCCCCAGGGCGCAGGAGGCATTGTTGTCCTTGGCCTTGCCGAGGAGCAGGCCGGAACGGCCTTCGACATCGCGCAGGTTGACATCGTTGCCGAGCATGGCGCCGATGATTTTCCCTGTCGAGGCGGCGGCGACGACCACTTCCGGCTCGGGATTGTTCCAGGTGGAAATGGCGTTGAGGCCCGCCTCCATGCCGTGGCCCACCGCCGACATGACTTGCGACTTGGTGAAGATTTCGGCGTCGGGGCCGATGCCGACTTCCAGATATTGCGACCAGACACCCTTGTCGATCAGCACCTGTTTCAGGGCCATGGCCTGGGGCGAACCGGGCTTCAGCTTGGAGAGATCGTCGCCGATCAACGCGCCGATCGACTCGCGAATCTCGGCGGCGGCGGCGGGATTGCCGCGGGCCCGCTCCTCGATGACGCGCTCGAGCATCGAGGTGGCGAAGGTGACGCCAGCGGCCTTTAGCGCCTGAAGATCGACGGGCGGCAGCAGCCACGGCTTCGACCTATCCCGCGATTCTGGCGGCGTGTTGGCGAGTATGCCGTCGATCGAGCCAAGGCTCGGGCCGGTGACGGCGCGGGCGGCACCCGCCGGGTCATCGGCCTCGCAGAGATCGCGCATGGTGGGGAAGGCCAAGGTGATATCGGTCAGGTGCCCGCCGTCGCGGCGCACCACGCATGGTCCGTCCACGGCGGGATTCCACACGCGGCCCACCAGAAGACCAGCGGCCGGCAGGGCAATCGGTGAGATCATGTAGTCTGCGAGCTTGGTCATGTAAACCTCTGTAAGTTATATTGATTACACCTCTCCCTTGGGAGAGGGAGGGGCCCATGCGGCACGCATGGGAGGGTGCGGGGACCGGGCGCCAACCGTCGATGACCGATTGCCTCATCCTCCCACCGCTTCGCGGCGGGCCCCTCCTTTTCCCCAAGGGAGAAGGGAAAACATCAAAACATTTTCGCTGAGTCATTCATCGGCGGCGGCGTGGGTGCCGAGGAACCTGACACGGGGACGCCTTCGAAATGCTTGTAGATGGCATTGACCCATTGTTTGGCGCGCGGCAGCAGCTTGCGGTCATCGGACTGGAAACGGCCGCGCGACACGAGGATGCCCATGTCGGCACCGTGATAGCGGTAATCGCCCGCCGTGTAGACGCGGAGAAAGAAGGCCTCGTCCTCGCCCGACACCAGGAACCAGTCGATGGACTTGCGCACCAGGGAAATATCGCCGTCCTTGTTCATCCGCCAGATGCCGGACGAGGGCGCCTTGGTGATCATCTCGACCTTGTCTTCAGGGTATTTGAGGATCAACTGGCTCCAGTTGTCGAATTCGGCCCAGCGCTGCTGCACCTTCGAGAGATCGATGTCCCATTCGGCGCCCATGAACTCCAGCATATGGAACATGTAGACCGGGCAGCCGCCATAGGTCGAGGTGATGAGATTGGTCATCGGCGAGGCGCCCGAGATGCGCGGGTTGATTTCGCCCAGATAGACTTTGCCCGTATCGGTATCGATCAGGAAGTCCATGCAGAAGGCGCCCTTGTAGCCCGACTTGTACAATTGGTCGCCGAGCTTCTGGGCCATCTTGATGACCGCCTTGCGCTCCTTCTCGAAGCCGCCGGTGAAGACGTCGTTGCCGCACCAGCCGCCCTTGTAGGGCGTGACCTCGGCAAAGCCGGTGATGTCGGTCTGCATGGGGCCAACCAGGGTTCCGTGTCTGGTCGCCACCGCTTCGACCGTGCCGGGCAGGTGATTGATGCGGCGCATCACTTTCAGCTGTTCCTTGACGATATCGGCCTCGTTCTTCTTCCAGTCGGCCTCCGACTTGATGAAGAAGGTGGTGCGCCCGGAATCGCCATAGGGCGTCTGCACCACGAGATCGGTGCCGAGCCTGGCGCCCGCCGCCAGTTTCATCAGTTCGCCAAAGGATTTGGCGCGTCCCATGGTGTTGGGTGCCGACGCAATCCCGGCGGCATTGCCGAGCTTGGTCGTGGTGATCTTGGAATCGATATGCTTTC
>JANPCA010000435.1:0-5901 GCA_031430715.1 Hyphomicrobiales bacterium
GCTGGCCGACACCCGCGACCTGATGAGTTCGCATCCCTGGGTCATGGCCTTCCCCGGCCTCGCCATCCTGATCACCGTGCTGGCCATCAACCTGATGGGTGATGGCCTCAGGGACGCGCTCGACCCGAAGCTCCGGCGGAGCTGAGAGGTGGGTGCATTTCTGGACACCGCCCTCATTGCCGCCGTCGTTTCGGCGGCCGTGACGGCGCTTGGATGGATTGCATCCCACTGGAGCGAGCAAAGGCTCGACGCCCGCCGCCGCACCGAGCGCATCATCGACGTACAGTGGGCGCTGCTGGCCGAAATCGAAAGCAACCTGCAGCGCTATGAGGAAATCGATCTCTGTGAACACGAGGGCGAGATGGTGGAAAAAATCATGAAGGGCCGTGGCCAGGCGAGCTTCACGCCCTTTGTGCCGCGAGACCCGCCGGAAATCATCTTCGAGGCCTTTATCCCCGACATTCATATCCTGCCGACCGAGACCATCCGCGACGTGGTCGCCTACTATAAGCAGGAATACAAGTTGCGCGAATTGGCGGAAGATTTGCGCAGTGACCGCTACATCGCATTAGCCCGCGACCGCAAGGCCCGGCTTTACAGCGATTATGTCTGGCAAATCAAGACTGTCGTGGAATGGGGCGAACGTGCCCGCGCGGCCCTTGCGGGTCAACTGGGTCCGGAAGCCGCGAAAAATGCAATCAATAGCCGGGCAACGGGCCTGAGCCGGGTTTCTGAAACGTAGAGGGTTTGGACTGTGCCATGAGGAACCACCTTTTCGAGGGATTATATGGGAACCTGCCTGCTCCTTGCAAGCCTGCATTAGGCCGCGTCATCATGACCGGAGCGAGTTAACATGCCCCTCCTCGACATTCACAATCTCACCGTCGAATTCAAGACCGGTTCCGGCTGGTTCCGCGCCGTCGATGGCTTTCGCCAGACTTCCGCTCCGAACGCTGGAAGGAGTTAAGCCATGTCGCAATGGCTGGTGCCCGCGTTGGTGGCACCATTGGTCCTGGGGCTGGTCACGGTCGGCGGCTGGTTTGTAACCTATGTGCTTGGTATGCGGCAAGAGAGGCTCCGGCGGCTAGAGCGGGTGATTGACGTCCAGACCGCACTCGCGGCGGAAATTCGGGGCTATCTTGCCAGGGGCGCAGGACTGAATTTTGCGGAACATGGCAGACGGATGGCGGATTGGATCATGGCCGGCGACGGTCGGAACACGCCTTTCGTGCCCCTGGAGCCGGATTTCCTGGTCTATCCTGCCCTCGTCAAGGACATTCACATCTTGCCTGAGCCGGCAATCGACCCGGTTGTGTTATTTTATGCCCAAGCAGCGACGGTGGCGCTCTTGGCGAAAGACTTGCGGGCGGACCGTTACCAAACACTCGATCCGGCCAGCAAAGTCGAAGTCTACCAAGACTATCTCGCGATTATGGATTATGCGTTCCAACTCGCGCGTCAGGCATTGCTGGCATTGCAGGAGTCACAGCAGGATGAGCGAATTCAGTAGCCGGCGGGAATCGGTCCATAGCCTGGCTTGGGACCGGTTGGACCAGCAATCGGTTTGGGTGGCCTTGGAGTCTGGGGAGCCGGCATTCGCAACGTTACCTTCTAGTGCAATTCCCGTCTATATAGGGCCTGCCAACGCGGAAAGCGTCATAAATGCATTCCTGCCTAACATATAGTCTTCGCATTGGATGAATCAACGCCATGGCCCTCCTCGACATTCACAATCTCACCGTCGAATTCAAGACCGGTTCCGGCTGGTTCCGCGCCGTCGACAATGTGTCGCTGAACGTTGACAAGGGCGAGGTACTGGCCATTGTGGGCGAATCGGGCTCCGGCAAGTCGGTTTCCATGCTGGCCGTCATGGGCCTGCTGCCGTGGACGGCGAAGGTCACCGCCGAGCGCCTGACCTTCGAGGGGAAAGACCTGCTCGGCATGTCGGCTGGCGACCGGCGCAAGATCATCGGCAAGGATATCGCCATGATCTTCCAGGAGCCCGCGACCAGCCTCAACCCCTGCTTCACCGTGGGCTTCCAGCTCGACGAGGCCCTGAAGACCCACCTCGACCTCGACAAGGCTGCCCGCCGCGCCCGCGTCATCGAATTGCTCGCGCTGGTCGGCATTCCGTCGCCCGAGCAGCGCCTGTCTTCCTTCCCGCACCAGCTTTCGGGCGGCATGAACCAGCGCGTCATGATCGCCATGGCGATTTCCTGCAACCCGAAGCTGCTGATCGCCGACGAGCCGACCACCGCACTGGACGTCACCATCCAGGCGCAGATTCTCGAACTCCTGGTGCGTCTGCAGCGCGAAACCGGCATGGGCCTGGTCCTCATCACCCATTCCATGGGCGTGGTGGCAGAGACCGCCGAGCGCGTCAGCGTGCAATATGCCGGCCAGAAGGTGGAGGAGCGCCCCGTCGCCGGCCTCTTCGCCGACCCGCATCACCCCTATACGGCCGCCCTCCTGTCGGCGCTCCCCGAGCGCGCCACCGGCCGCAAGCTGCCGTCGATACCAGGCGTCGTGCCGGGCCAGTTCGACCGGCCCAAGGGCTGCCTCTTCGCACCGCGCTGTGAGTTGGCCACCAGGCTCTGTCACAACTCGGTGCCTTTAAGGGTGGACGGCACGCTCTGCCATTATCCCTTGCGGAACGGCAAGCCCGACAGCCATCCCGGAAAGGAGCAGGCGGCATGAGCATCGTCCTGACGGCGCGCAATCTCGCCCGCTACTATTCCGTATCGCGCGGTGTCTTCGCCGAAGCCGCGACGCTGAAAGCCCTCGACGGCGCCAGTTTCACGCTCGAACGCGGCAAGACGCTGGCCGTGGTGGGGGAATCGGGCTGCGGCAAGTCGACTCTCGCCCGCCTCGTCACCATGATCGAGCTGCCGACCGCGGGCACCCTCAACATTGCGGGCCAGGACGTCGTCGGCGCCTCGCGCCAGACTTTGCGCAACCTTCGCCCCAAGGTGCAGATCGTCTTCCAGAACCCCTATGGTTCATTGAACCCGCGCCAGAAGATCGGCCACACGCTGGAAGAACCCCTGCTGGTCAACACATCGATGCCCCAGGCGATACGCACCGAAAAGGCCCACGCCATGATGACCAGCGTCGGCCTCAAGCCCGAACACTATGACCGCTACCCGCACATGTTCTCAGGCGGCCAGCGCCAGCGCATCGCCATCGCCCGCGCCCTGATGCTCGACCCCGATATATTGGTGCTCGACGAGCCGGTTTCGGCCCTTGACGTGTCGATCCAGGCGCAAGTGCTCAATCTGCTGGCCGACCTGCAGGAGCGGCTCAACCTCGCTTATCTCTTCATCAGCCACGACCTGTCGGTGGTGCGCCACATCGCCAATGATGTAATGGTGATGTATCTGGGCCGCGTCGTGGAACAGGGCGCGCGTGATGCCGTGTTCAGCAATCCCCAGCATCCCTATACCCAGGCGCTGCTGTCGGCGACGCCGCAGCCCGACCCCGCCCGCAAGCGCCAGCGCATCGTCCTGAAGGGCGAACTGCCCTCGCCGCTCAATCCACCGCCCGGCTGCACCTTCCATCCGCGTTGCCCCTTGGCCTTCGACACCTGCAAAGCGGTCAACCCGTCCCTCCTTGAGCATGAGGCGAGTCTGGTGGCCTGCCACGCCGTGAACCGCATCGGCAGCAAGGCGGCATGATGCAGCAACGTGCCGAACTCTCGACCGGCGAAGCCCTCGTCGGCCTGCTTGAAGCCTATGGCGTCGATACCATCTTCGGCATTCCGGGCGTCCACAACATCGAGATGTACCGGGCCCTGCCGCGTTCCGGGATCAGACATGTGCTGGTGCGCCATGAGCAGGGCGCCGGCTTCATGGCCGACGGCTATGCCAGGGCGACGGGCAAACCCGGCGTGTGCTTTACGATTACCGGGCCGGGCCTCTTGAATATCCTGACGCCCATCGGCCAGGCCTGGTCCGATTCGAGCAGCGTGCTGGTCATCGCCTCGGCACTTGACATGGCCGACAGCGCCCAGGGGCGCGGGCGCCTGCACGAGATGATCGACCAGCGCGCCGCTGCGGCTTCGGTCACCAATCTCCACATGCGCGCTTACACGCCGAAGGACGTGCGTGACGGGCTGGCCCGTGCCTTTGCCCATTTCGCCAGCCAGAGGCCACGGCCCGCCTATCTCGAAATCCCCCTCGACATGCTGAAAATGCCCGCTGGCGAGGGCTGGCATGCCAGGCCACGCCCACGCCGCGCCCTGCCGCAAGCCGATCAGATCGAGGCCGCCGTGGCCAAGCTCGATGCCGCCAGGCGCCCCATCATCATCCTGGGCGGCGGCGCGCTCGATGGCGGCAAGGCGGCGATGGCCATTGCCGAAAAGCTCAACGCGCCAATCCTCACCACGACTGCCGGCAAGGGCGCCATCCCGGCCGATCATCCCCTGTGCATGGGTTACATGCTTGGCCGCGCCGGGGCGCCGGACTTCATCCGCTCGGCCGACGCCATCCTCTGTGCCGGTTCCCAGCTTTCGGAAACCGATTTCTGGGACGAGGTGGTGATCGACAGGGACCTGATCCGTATCGATCTTGACGCCGATTCCCTCGCCCGCCCCCACACCGCCGAGATCGCCATCCAGGCCGATGCCAAGGCGGCACTGGAAGCCATCGCCGAGGGGCTTCACCGCCATAGCGGCATCGGCATCTCCGAGATTGCCCAGGGCGAAATGGACGATCTCCACAAGGTCGTCGCCGACGCCAACAAGGACGTCATCCTCAAAGTCCTCGAGGTGATCCGCGAGGCCCTGCCGCGCCAGACCATCGTCTGTTCCGACATGACCCAAATCGCCTATGTGGCCAACGAGGCCTTCCCCGTCTACGAGCCGCACACCTGGATTCACCCGGTCGGCTTCGGCACCCTCGGTTTTGCCCTTCCCGCCGGCATCGGCGCCAAGTTCGGAAAGCCCGAAGTTCCTGTTGCCGTATTGATCGGCGACTATGGCCTGCAATATACGCTGAACGAAATCGGCACCGCCGCCGAACACCGGCTGCCGGTCATCATCCTGCTGTGGAACAACGAAAGCCTCGGCGCCATCCACGACAACATGGTGCTGCATGCCATCCAGCCCAATGCGGTCACTTTGCGCAACCCGGATTTCCAGAAACTTGCCCGCGCCTATGGTTGCCACGCCGGGAAGCCCGCCTCGCTCGCGGCTCTCGCCCGGGCGATCAAGCAAGCCCTTGAAGCCGACGGCCCCACACTGATCGAAATGACGCCGAGGATGGTGGAAGGTTAGACGGTGCTCGGGCGTTTCCAGCTAATCGTTGGTATAACCACCCTCAACTCAGCCCGTTGTCCGCCAGCCAGTGACTGATGGCGGCGGCTGACTCGGATGGATATTCGAGCGTCGGGAAATGGCCGCATTCGGCCAGTTCGGCGTAGCGGCCCTGTCCGGCCGCATTGGCCAGCCGCAAGCCCTCGGCGGCGGGCGAAAACTGGTCGTGGCGGCCCCACAGCATCAAGGCCGGACATTCGATTTCCGCCATGCGCGGCCACAGGTCGGTGCGCTTGGCGAGCGCATCCGATTGCCGGGCCATCAGGGCCGCGCCCTGGGTCCGCGCCATGGCCTTGAAATCATGCTGGGTTGATATGCCGTTGGGACCTGGCACATAGGAGATGATGGCCGCCATTTCGGTGATGACCTGCTCGAACTCGCCGCCGCGCAGGCGTTGCGACCGCCGCCCGCCCATCACCGCATCGGCAACCGGCCCGGGGCCAGCGCCGATGACCACAAGCCCGCGCAGGCGCTCGGGCGCGATCAAGGCCAGTTCGATCGCTACGCGCCCGCCGAAGGAGGTTCCCAGAGCCACGAAATTTTCAGGCGCCATGGTCAGCACCTGTTCGGCGCAATCGGCGAAACTGTCG
>JANPCA010000436.1:0-7281 GCA_031430715.1 Hyphomicrobiales bacterium
GCGCGCATTCTTCGCATGGTGCCGGAGTTGAAGCGGCTGCGGCTCTCGTCGCTCGATTCGATCGAGGCCGACCCGGAACTGATCGATATCATCGGCGACGGCGAGCGGGTGATGCCGCATATCCATCTGTCGCTGCAATCCGGCGACAACATGATCCTCAAGCGCATGAAGCGCCGCCACGCGCGGGAAGACTCGATTGCCTTCTGCGATGAGTTGCGAAAGCGGCGCCCCGGCATCGTGTTCGGCGCCGACATCATTGCAGGCTTCCCGACCGAGACGGAGGAGATGTTCGCCAACTCGTTGAAGATCGTCGCGGATTGCGGTCTTACTTACTTGCATGTCTTCCCATTCTCACCGCGCCCCGGAACGCCCGCCGCGCGCATGCCGCAGCTTGACAAGGCGCTCATCAAGGCGCGCGCCGCCGAACTTCGTGTCCTGGGCCAGTCGCGGCTCGGCCGATTCCTCGCGTCCGAAGTGGGCGCCACGCGCCAGGTGCTGATCGAAACCGAGGCCATGGGCCGCACCGAGCATTTTGCCCAAGTGAAATTTGCAAGCCGCATGGCACCGGGCGCCATCGTCACGGCCCGCGTCACCGGCCACGGTGCAGCGCATCTCGAAGCCAGGCTCGCCGCATGAGCGGGTTCTTCAAGAAGCTCTTCAACCGCGTCATCGGCAAGAAGGAAGAAGAGGCCCCGCCGCCGCCGGCCGAAGCCGAGGCACTTCCGCCTCCGATTGAGCCCGAACCTGCCGCCGAGCCGGAGCCCGTGGTTGAGCCGGAACCGGTTGTTGAAGTGGAAGTCCCGCCTGCGGTTGTGGAGATCGCCGTCGAGCCGGAGCCTGTGGTGGCACCGGCACCGAAGCCGAAGAAAGCCGCTCCCAAAAAGCCGGAACCAAAGCCCAAGGCGAAGAAAGCGGAACCCCGAAAACCGGCCTCCTTGCCTGAACCGGAGCCAGAGCCGCCGATCCTTGAAGCCGTTGCACTACCGGAGCCGGAACCGGAGCCACCACCGCCGCCTCCCGTTGCCGCGCTCCCTCTACCACCGCATGAGCCTGGCATTGCTGAAGCGCTCCCCCGCCCCAAGGGCTGGCTGTCGCGGCTGAAGGAAGGTCTGTCGAAATCCTCGAAATCGATCACCGGATCGATCACCTCCATCTTCCTCAAGCGCAAGCTCGACAAGGAAACGCTGCAGGAGCTCGAAGACGTGCTGCTGCAAGCCGATCTCGGCCTCCCCATGGCGGAACGCATCGTCAAGGCGGTGGCCACCGGGCGCTATGACAAGGAGATCGACCCTGAAGAGGTGAAGCGCATCCTCGCCTCGGAAGTGGCCAAGGTGCTGAAGCCCGTCGAAGTGCCCTTCAACTTCGGCGCCGAGAAGCCTTACATCATCCTGGTGGTCGGCGTGAATGGGGCGGGCAAGACCACCACTATCGGCAAGCTCGGCGCCATCGCGGCGCGCGAGGGCTACAAGGTGATGTTCGCCGCCTGCGATACGTTCCGCGCCGCCGCAATCGAGCAGCTGACGATTTGGGGCACCCGCATCGGCGCCAGCGTCATGTCGAGGCCCACCGGGGCCGATGCCTCGGGGCTGGCCTTCGACGCCATCAAGCAGGCAAAGGAAGACGGCACCGACATCCTGTTCATCGACACGGCGGGCCGCTTGCAGAACAAGCAATATCTGATGGACGAGCTCGACAAGATCGTGCGCGTCGTCAAGAAGCAGGACGGGACGGCCCCACATGCCGTGCTGCTGGTGCTCGACGCGACGACCGGCCAGAACGCCCTGGCCCAGGCCGATATATTTACCAAAGTTGCGGGCGTCACCGGTCTCATCATGACCAAGCTCGATGGCACGGCGCGCGGCGGCATTCTGGTGGCCATCGCCGAGCGCTTCAAGCTGCCGGTCCATGCCATCGGCGTGGGCGAAAAGATCGACGATCTGCAGCCCTTCGACGCCGAGGGTTTCGCACGCGCCATCGCCGGACTGGAGGATCAATGAGTACGCCTGTCAAGCTGCTGACCGAGATGGGGCCGCTCATCGCCTTCTTCATCACCAACTGGCTCGCAGGCATCTTCTGGGGCACCGCCGTGTTCATGGTGGCCACCGCCATCGCCCTTGCGGTCTCCTGGACGCTGACTCGCAAGCTTGCCATGGTGCCGCTGGTCTCCGCCGTCTTCGTGGCGCTGTTCGGGGCGCTCACGCTCTATCTGCAGAGCGATCTTTTCATCAAAGTAAAGGTGACGCTGATCAACGCGCTGTTCGGCGCCGTGCTGCTGGGCGGCGCCGCTTTCGGCAAGAGCTATCTCAAGCTGGTCATGGGCGAGGCCATGAAGCTCAGCGACGCGGCATGGCGCACGCTGTCGGTCCGCTGGGGTGTTTTTTTCTTCCTGATGGCGGGCCTCAACGAGGTGGTTTGGCGCAGCCTCTCCACCGACGCCTGGGTGAACTTCAAAGTCTTCGGCCTCCTGCCGCTGACCCTGCTCTTCGCACTCGCCAACGCGCCCTATATGGCCAAGCACATGATCGAGGAAAAGCCCTGAAACCCTATGGATTTCGGCTTCCCTCTGGCGGATTGAGAAAGACCCTGCACCGTTTGTCAAGTATTGCATTCCGTGTCCGGATCATCTTTACTGAATTCGCGGGGCATTGATAATCTCATGGGATGGGCACTGGATTTCTTTTCGCTTGCAGCTCAAAACCCAAGCCGCTAGATCAGCGCGGCTCCGATGGGGAGGTAAAACTCCAGGCTGCGGAACAACAAGAAGCCAGGCGGCGGGCAACAGCGGAGTATCTTATCGCATGATCTGCGATCGATCGGGATCAGGCGAGGGGCAGGAGTAGGGGCTAATGACGACACCTAAGGACGTGAAACAATTCTCGCGTTCGCCATCGCATCTTTTAAAGCGCGCGGCACAATATTCGAACCTCATTTACATGGGTGAAGTCGGCAAGTCGGGGCTCACCCACCGCCAGTTCACGGTTCTGCTCGCCGTCGACAGCAATGACGGCAAGAGCCAGACCGAACTCGTCAAGCTCACCGGCATCGACCGTTCGACGCTGGCCGATCTGGTGGCGCGGCTGCTGGCGCAAGGCTATCTGCAGCGCAAGCGCACCAAGGACGACGGCCGCACCAATGCCATCCGCATCACCACGGTTGGCAATAAGATGCTGAAGATGGCCCAGCCCGGCGCCGAGGAAGTCGACCGGCAATTGCTCTCGCTCATCGTCAACGCCGACCGCAAGGCCTTCATCGACAATCTCGGTCTTCTCGCCGCCGAGATGGATAAGATCGACGAAAAGGAACCGCCGAAACCGGCCCGCAAGATCAAGACCCGCAAGCGGGCTTGATTGCGTCAGGCCCGATAAATCCGTTCACGTAGGCGTGCGGCTGGAGCCGCGGTTTGGGACCGGCGGTCATGGCGGCGGCACGGCAGTTTTCGCTTTCTCGATCCGAGGATTAAGACGGGACGCGACAATGTCCGGCGACAAGGGTCCGATGATCTTGTCGCGGATGATGCCTTGACCGTCGATCACAAAGGTCTCGGGCACGCCATAGACGCCCCAGTCGACGGCGGCGCGGCCTTCCTCGTCGGCACCCGCCGCCGCGAAGGGCTGGCCCATGGTGCCGAGAAAACGCCGGGCATTCTCGGGCTCGTCCTTGTAATTGAGGCCGAAGAGCTGCACGTCGGCGCGCTTCGACAGGTCCATCAGAAGAGGATGCTCGGCGCGGCAGGGCACGCACCAGGAAGCCCAGACATTGATGAGCGTGACCTTGCCTTTCTTGAGGTCCGCCGCGGCGAAGCCCGGCACGCCGAGGCCCTCGACGGCCGCAAGCGAAAACTCCGGCACCGGCTTGCCGATCAAGGCCGATGGCAGCTCCGATGGATTGCCCGACAGCCCGCGCCAGAAGATGGCGGCAAGCCCCGCGAAGACCAGAGCTGGAATGGCGGCGATCCACAGCCTCGAGCGCTGCTGCCGGTCGTTCATGCGTCACCTTTGCGGCGCTGGCGGTCGAGGCGTTGGGCCTCGTTGCGGTGGTTGCGGTCACGCACCAGAATGCAAATCGTCAGTGCAAGGATGAAAATGGCGGAAAGCGCGTAGGAAGCGATGACGAAGCCCGTGTGATTGGCGTTCAAGTCCATCAGCGTTCACCGATCTCGGCGATGTGGATCTGGCGGATCTTGCGCGCCGCGATTTCGGCGCGGATCGATGTCAGGTGGAGAGCGAGGAACAGAAATGTATAGGCAAGCCCCATGACCAGCAGCGGCCACAGCATGGATTTGTCGATGGCCGGCCCGCCCGCGCGGAACACGCTGGCCGGCTGGTGCAGGGAATTCCACCAGTCGACCGAGAACTTGACGATCGGTACATTGACGAAGCCGGCCAGCGCCACGATGCGGGCGACCTGTGCCGCGCGGTGCGGTTCGTCGATGGCGGACCAGATGGCCATGTAGCCGATATAGAGCAGGAACAGCACGAACATCGAGGTAAGCCTGGCATCCCACACCCACCAGGCGCCCCACATGGGCTTGCCCCACAGTGATCCCGTGGCCAGCGCCAGAAAGCAGAACACGGCGCCGATGGGGGCCGCGGTCTTGGCCGCCGCGTCGGCCAGCGGATGGCGGAAGATGAGGGCCAAGGCGCTGGCCAGCGCCATCACCGAATAGACGAACAGCGCCATCCAGGCGGCCGGCACATGCACGAACATGATGCGCACCGTCTCGCCCTGCTGATAATCGGGAGGCGACGTGAATAGCGCCCCATAGAGGCCGATGATCAAGAGCGCAATGGTCAGCCCCCAGACAGTGGGCAGCACGGCATTGGCGAGTTTCAGGAAACGCGTTGGGTTGGCGAGGAATTGCATGGCAGCATTTCTAATCGAGGGACATCATTTCAGATAGGACCGCAGTGCCGCAGCCGATGCAAGAGGCGAAAGTACCAGGCTGACCAAGGCCAGTGCCGCCAGTATCAACAGGGACGGTGTGGCGATATCGGGGCCAAGCCCCGGCGGCTGGGAGGCCGACAGGCCGAAAATCAGCACCGGCACATAGAGCGGCAGGACGAGCAGCGACACCAGCAAGCCGCCACGCCGCAAGCCCACCGTAACGGCGGCGCCGATGGCAGCCAGCAGTGACAGGGCGATGGACCCCACGGCCATGCCTAAGAACAGCGGCAGTATCGCGTTGGGATCGAGATTGACCAGGAAGCCCAGGATAGGCGCCGCAACGGCAAGCGGCAGGCTGGTCGACAGCCAGTGGGCGATGGCCTTGGCCAGCGCCACCATCTCGAAGGGCACCGGTCCCATGGTCATGATGTCAAGCGAGCCATCCTCGTAGTCCTGCTGGAAGATGCGGTCGGCGGAAAGCAACACCGACAACAGCAGCGCGATCCACAGGGCACCGGGCGCGATGCGGGCAAGAAGGGCCTGATCGGGGCCAAGGCCAATGGGCAGCAGCACCACGACGGTGAGGAAGAAGCCCAGGGCGGTTCCAGCGCCGCCGCTCTGGCGGATATTCAGCATCAGGTCGCGGCGGATCAGGGCGAGGATCAGCTTCAAAACGGCCGCCCCAAGTCGAGGCGTTGATCGGGTTCGCGGCCGAGCGGCACATGGGTTGCGGCGATGATCATGCCGCCCTTTTGGAGATGGCCCGCCATGATATTCACCAATCGCGCCTGCGAGGCGGCGTCGAGGCCGACAGTCGGTTCGTCGAGCAGCCACAGCGGGCGTGGCACGGCCATGAGCCGTGACAATGCCAGGCGCCGCTTCTGGCCCGCCGAGAGCAGGCCCGCCGGATAGGAAGCGAGACGCAGGAGATCAAAGGCCTCCAGCGCCGCGTCAACATCGCCGCCGTTCAGAAAGCCGCACCAGAAGCGCACGTTCTCATGCACGGTCAGCGCCGCTTTGACCGCATCCTGGTGGGCGATATAATGCGCCTGCTGGCCGAGGCTCAAGTCGGTGCCGCCGCCGCTAAGGGTAAGCGTTCCGTCGGCCTGCTCGTTCAAGCCGGCGATCAGCCGCAGCAGTGAGGACTTGCCCGAGCCATTGGGGCCGGTGAGCTGCAGCAACTGGCCCGCCGCCACGGAAAAGCACACGTCCCTGAATACGGTGCGCCCGCCGCGCTCGCAGGTCAGATTGTCGCCGTCGAGTTGCATCAGTCCCCTGAAGCCGTCACCCCAGCGAAAGCTGGGGTCCAGCTATCGCCGCAGCATAGGCAGCGGGGAAGCGGGATGCCAGCTTTCGCTGGCATGACGGGCATGGGGTGCGTGAAACCACTCAACTCGTCACGTTGCAGCGGCGCCAGCGTTCGGGATCGCTCACCAAGCCGGCCTTGAGGCGGCGCAGCAACATTTCTTCCTCGCTGAGGAGTTGCATATAGATGACGGAACCCGCCTCCTCCGAATCCTTCGGCGCCTCATAGGCGAAGTCGTGGCGGCCGTATTGTCCATTGATCGTGGCACCGGACGGCAAGCGGATTTTCGGGCCTTCGATCTCGAGGCTCAGGCCCTTCACCGAGCACCACTCGCCATCGATGGCATCGGCCAAACTCTGCGGGACGGCGGCGAAACCCGCGAGTGCGAAGCCTAAAGCCGCCGCCCTGCGCATCACATCATGTACTGGCCGCCATTGGCGGACAGCGTCGAGCCGGTGATGAAACCGGCGTCGTCGGAGGCCAAGAACACCACGGCGCGGGCGATCTCCTCAGGCTGGCCGAGGCGGCCCACCGGGATCAGTGGCAGGATCGATTTCTCGACCACGGCGGGGTCGATGGCCAGCACCATTTCGGTGGCGATATAGCCGGGGCAGATGGCATTGACGGTGATGCCGGCGCGCGCACCTTCCTGGGCCAGGGCCTTGACAAAGCCGATATCGCCGGCCTTGGCGGAGGAATAATTCACCTGTCCCATCTGGCCCTTCTGGCCGTTGATCGAGGAGATGCAGATGACCCGGCCGAACTTGCGTGAGCGCATGCCTTCCCACACGGGCCGTGTCATGTTGAACAGCGAATTCAAGTTGGTGTTGATGACACCGTACCATTGTTCCTTGGTCATCTTGTGGAACATGCCGTCCTTGGTGATGCCGGCATTGTTGACCAGCACTTCGACGGGTCCGATATCTGCCTCGATCTGCTTCAACCCCGCCGCACAGGCGTCGAAGTCGGAGACGTCCCACTTGTAGACGCCGATACCGGTCTCTTCCTTGAATTTGGCGGCCGCCGCATCATTGCCGGCATAGGTGGCGGCGACGCTATAACCCGCCGCATTCAGCGCCTTCGATATCGCC
>JANPCA010000437.1:0-2113 GCA_031430715.1 Hyphomicrobiales bacterium
TGCTGATCGAGCGGGCACCGGTGGGCTATCTCGACTACACCATGGCCAGTTGGACGAAGACCAAGGACTTGTCCGCGTTCGGCGAGGAAGCACTGGCGGAATACCGGCTGCATTACGCCACGCCGGAGCATGTTCACGCCACCTGCAACGACTACCGGGCCGGGGCCACCTGCGATCTTGCCGACGACGAGGCCGACCGCGCTGCGGGCAAGATGATCGCCTGCCCCACCTTGGCCCTATGGGGAGCGGCTGGCATTCCGAGCGAGACCGATCAACCGTTGCTGGCCTGGCAGGCGTGGTGCGGCACTATCGAGGGCCACGGCATCGACTCCGGCCATTTCATTGCCGAGGAAAACCCGCAAGCGCTGCTGGCACGGCTGCTGCCTTTCCTGAGACGCCATGGACCTTAACCGGCAGGAGGCCTTCTCGGGGACGGTGGCAGCCGATCTTCCGGCCGCGGCACTGGAAGATTATCTCGCCGTTCATCTCGCGGGCTTTGCCGGCCCCCTGGCGACGAGCCGTTTCAGGGGTGGCCAGTCCAATCCCACCTACCGGCTGTCGACGCCATCGCGGGCTTACGTTCTGCGCCGCAAACCTTCCGGCAAGCTGCTCCCCTCGGCCCATGCCATCGAGCGGGAATTCATTGTGACGGAGGCGCTGGCAAGGACCGGCTTTCCGATTGCGGCACCACTTCTTCTGTGTACGGATGAAAGCGTCATCGGTGCCGCCTTCTATGTGATGGCGCACGCCGAAGGCCGGGTAATTTGGGAGCCGCATGCGCCGGGGCTTGCCGCCACCGAACGGGCAGCACTGTTCCAATCGATGAACGCCACTCTGGCGCGGCTGCACAGCATCGATTTCAGCAAGGCGGGTTTGAGCGATTTCGGCAAGCCGGAAGGCTACGTGCCGCGCCAGATCAAGCGCTGGAGCGGACAATACCGGGCCTCCGAAACCGAAACGATCCCCGAGATGAACCAGCTCATCGCCTGGCTCCCCGGCGCCTGCCCGGCGGATTCGGGTGCCACCATCGTGCACGGCGATTTCAGGCTGGACAATTGCATCGTTCATCCAACCGAACCGCACATCGTCGCGGTGCTCGACTGGGAACTCTCCACCCTCGGTGACCCGCTGGCCGATTTCACCTATCACCTGATGCAGTGGTTCATGCCGGTCTCCACCAACGGCGCGGGCGTGGGCTCCCTCGCCGGACATGAAAGCGACCCCGGCATTCCGGCACTCGAATCCTACATCGCCGATTATTGCCAAAGCACCGGGCGCGGCGCCATCGCCGGTCTCGACACCTACCTCGCCTATAATTTCTTCCGCCTCGCCGCTATCCTCCAGGGCATCCGCGGCCGGGTGCGCGATGGCACGGCAGCCAATGCGGAAGCGCCCGCCATGGCGGCCCAGGTGCGGCCGCTGGCGCAGACGGCATGGGCCTTCGCCCGCAAGGCCGGCGCATGAGCACACCGCGCATCGGCCTGGCATTGGGCGGCGGCAGTGCCAGGGGGCTTGCCCATATTCCCATGCTGGAAGTCTTCGACGAACTGGGCTTGAAGCCCAGCGTCATCGCCGGCTGTTCGATCGGCGCGTTGATCGGGGCTGGCTATGCGGGGGGCCTGAGCGCCAGGGAAATCCGCGAGCGCGCCGAGATGATCCTGTCGAACCGGCTCGATGCCATGCGCTACGTCTTCGGTTCCAAGCGCACCCGGCTGTTCGACCTGCTGGCGCTGAAGGGCATCGCCTCGTTCCATATCCACGGTGAAACCCTGGTGGGATTGGCGCTGCCGGAAAGCCTGCCCAAGACCATCGAGGAACTCGCCATTCCGTTCAAGGTCATCTCCACCGACTATGAGGTGATGCGGGAATGCGTCATCGCCAGGGGCTCGCTCGTCAAAGCGGTGGCGGCTTCGATCGCCATTCCGGGCGTCATCCTCGGGCCCACCTACGATGGCCATGTGCATGTGGACGGCGGCGTCACCAATCCGGTGCCCTTCGATCACGTGCGCGACGGCTCCGACATCATCGTGGCCATCGACGTGACCGGGCGGCCGCGGCCTCCGGCGCGCAAGCACCATTCGAACATGGAGCTCGCCGTCGGCTCGCTGCTGAT
>JANPCA010000438.1:0-1661 GCA_031430715.1 Hyphomicrobiales bacterium
CATCGAAGCCCGAGCGCCACAGCCGCCGCGATCGCGGTGAGCAGCGGGCCGAGGCGAGCGAGGCTGCAGGCAGTGGCGATGACGCGCAAGAATTCGAGGACGAGGGCGAGGATGAAGAAGCGCCGCGCGCCGAGGCGCTGACCGTCAGCCACGTGGAGCCCAGCCTCACCGAAGCGGACGAGGCCGATCGAGTGGAACAGGTTCCCGAGGACGGGGACGGTGGCGATGCGGCGGGCGAATTGGAAGCGGCGGCCCCTGCCCCCAAGGCCGAGCACGGCGTTCCCGCCGATCTCGGCAATGGCGTCGAGGACGTGGAGGAAGATCCCGAGAACCAGAAAGTCGAATCGATCGGTGCCGAGGATGCGCTCGAGGAAGTGCCGCAGCGCAAACGCCGCACCCAGCGCCGCCAGTACAAGATTCAAGAAGTCATCAAGCGCCGCCAGGTGATCCTGGTGCAGGTCGTGAAGGAAGAACGCGGCAACAAGGGTGCGGCGCTCACCACCTATCTGTCGCTGGCCGGGCGCTATTGCGTGCTGATGCCGAATACCGCCCGTGGCGGCGGCATCTCGCGCAAGATCACCGATTCCGGCGACCGCCGCCGCTTGAAGGAAGTCGCCAAGGAAATCGAGGTGCCGCAGGGCATGGGCCTGATCGTCCGCACGGCGGGCGCCCAGCGCACCAAGACCGAGATCAAGCGCGACTATGACTACCTGCTGCGCCTGTGGGAGAGTGTCCGCGACCTGACGCTGAAAAGCCAGGCGCCGGCGCTGGTCTACGAGGAAGGCAGCCTGGTCAAGCGCGCCATCCGAGACCTTTACACCAAGGACGTGGAAGAGGTCGTGGTCGAGGGCGACGACGCATACCGTGAAGCGAAAGACTTCATGAAGATGCTGATGCCGAGCCATGCCAAGAACGTGAAACCCTATAAGGACACACGTCCGCTGTTC
Source organism: Hyphomicrobiales bacterium (assembly GCA_031430715.1). GTDB lineage: Bacteria > Pseudomonadota > Alphaproteobacteria > Rhizobiales > Aestuariivirgaceae > Aestuariivirga. The sequence goes on from JANPCA010000438.1 coordinate 948, forward strand.
TCGCGCTATCAGGCGGAAAGCCAGTTGGACGGGCTCTATTCGCCCACCGTCACCCTGCCGTCGGGTGGCTACATGGTCATCAACCAGACGGAAGCGCTCGTCTCGGTCGACATCAACTCCGGCAAGGCGACGCGCGAACACAATATCGAGGACACGGCCTATAAGACCAACCTCGAAGCCTCCGACGAGATCGCCCGGCAATTGCGCCTGCGCGATCTGGCGGGGCTTGTCGTCATCGACTTCATCGACATGGAGGAGAAGCGCAACAACCGCAATGTCGAGCGCCGCCTCAAGGATGCGCTGAAGAACGACCGGGCCCGCATCCAGGTGGGCCGCATCAGCCATTTCGGGCTGCTCGAAATGTCCAGGCAGCGCTTGCGCCCTGGCCTGCTTGAAGGTTCGTCGCGCACCTGCCCCCATTGCGAAGGCCGCGGCATCGTGCGTTCGATTTCCTCCTGCGGACTGTCGGTCCTGCGCGCCATCGAGGAACATCTGATCGCCAAGAAGGCGGAAAACCTCACCGTCAAGTGCACGCGCGAGATCGCCTTTTACATCCTGAACGAGAAGCGCGACAATCTGCTGACCATCGAGACCGCCTATGGCATCTCGGTGTTCATCGTGCCGAGCGATGAACTCAAGGGTTCGCAGGCGCTGATCGAGCGTGCCCCCGACCGCAACATCCCGCCGCGCAAGGTGCAGGTGGCACCGGTGCGG
>JANPCA010000439.1:0-7731 GCA_031430715.1 Hyphomicrobiales bacterium
GACGTGATCGGCAATGCCGTCAAGGTGATGCGGATCGCCGTGGGGGAGGAAGCCGAGGACGCGCCTGACGACGGCAAGAACAAGGCGGCTCAGGCGCTCGGGAAACTTGGCGGCGCGGCGCGCGCCAAGGGTTTGTCTGCCAAGAAGAGGTCTGAGATCGCGAAATTGGCCGCTACTAAGCGGTGGCAAGATCAGTAGGGTTTGGTGCGCTGGCCTTGCTTAGTGTCAACGTCCCGATGTTACTCCATTTCTTCCCGCCAAAATTCCACTGAAAATTGTATTCACCGGGTTTATGGATGTTTACCGGCATCGGGCCAATTACAATTGTTGTTGGCCCGAGGCCGGCCACTTCTCCCGCTACATTTGCCTGAATTATCTGCTTTTGGTCAGGGTCAAGCACTTGGAACTTGGCAGTAAACTTTCCGATTTGTGACGGGCGGCATGAAATCCAGATGGCAACTGGAATAATCGCCGGAATATCCCAAATGATCAGGAGTGGGGAAGTAACCCCCAACAAGGTATGCTTACCCCTTATTTCCGACCTAACGTCCTCACAAAATACGACGTCATCAATAGCAAATTTGATCAAGATACTAATTCCACCAGGATGCTTGTCACGTTAGATTGGGATGGTGGTGCCACTCTGGGGCGAAGGTTCTCGAACTCGAATGTGAGATTCACAATCCCTTGATCACGTGCCTTCGATTCGTAGTCAGAGTACGCATCGTAGTTGCTCCTTTCCGGAGGTTCATCCAGGCCAAAGACTTCGATTTCAGCCTCACCGTCCAGGGCTTCAACCAATTCCCCAAATGTACGAAGTGTCCAGTTTCCTGGACCGCGTAATTGCTTTGAAACCCAACCTGAGTCTCTTCCAATTCTGTTGGCTACATCCTTTAGTTTAACACCTTGACGCTTTCTTCTGGCCCATAGGAGGTGGACAGCGTCGAAAGCGATGTCACGAATACGTGCATACCCATAGTCCCTCTTTGCTAAAAAAGAGACTTGAGAGGCATCGCTAAAGTCTTTGCTATTTGAGCTTGTAGTCATCGCAGTTCTCCGTAACGTACTCAGATACTGTGCTGCCGGAAAAAGGCGGCAAATCATTCCCAAACAGTAAATTCCAAGTGTTGGAGCAATTATTCATTGCACTAATCCAATTGGGAGACCCGAACCGGCCGAGAAATTTTCGAGTATAGAATTTGGTAAGAATTAGAGTGTCTGGGTCCGCAAATCGACCGAGTAGTCGAACTTCGATATCGGGTATGGTCACTTTAATTTCCCATATTTCCGGCGGGGGCATCTTGAGGCGTTTTAGAAAACCTTCGTAAACCCTTTCTCCCAGCGTCCAGCGCGTTAACGCCGCACGAATCTGGCCCTGATTGCCGTTAGTGTTCACCGCCGATCTTGCATCATTCAAGTCTTGATTGGCCATCGCTGATAGGTAGGTGCGGCGACGAGGAGGATTTCGCGATCCCGGAACAAACCGATAGAGTTTCCCGTTTTTTTCTAGCTCCGCTATTGCCTCCGCTCTAGTTCTTGACATATAAGTCAATTTCTCTCCCGGTTAAAGGGTTTTTTGTATACTTCCTTAAAGGGAGGTTATTTGCTAGCACTATATTGAAAATGAATATTTTTGTTGACGCCATGCATAAACATTCATATATTATGGGCATGAACAAGTTGCCCCCCAAAGTTCGCGCCCAAATGCTCAACATGCTTTGCGAGGGGGCATCCATGCGGTCGGTTTCGCGGCTGGCGGATGTGTCCATAAACACGGTCGCCAAGCTCCTGATCGACGCGGGCAAGTTCTGCGCAGCCTTCCATGACGACAAGGTACAGGGCGTGAAGGCCAAACGCATTCAGTGCGATGAAATCTGGTCATTCACCTACGCGAAGCAAAAGAATGTCGCCAAGGCAAAGCGTCAGGACTTGGCATGGGGCGATACATGGACCTGGACCGGGATCGAAGCCCAATCCAAGCTGATTGTCTCATGGCTTGTTGGCGGGCGGGACGGCGACTATGCGCTAGCCTTCATGGACGATTTGCGCAGCCGCATCGTCAATCGCGTGCAACTCACCACGGACGGACACAAGGCCTATCTTGAGGCGGTCGAGGGCGCTTTCGGCGACGATATCGACTATGCGCAGTTGATCAAGGTTTACGGAGCAGCACCGGAAGGAGCCAAGGGCCGCTACAGCCCCGCCGAATGCACCGGGACACAGAAAATCAAGATCACCGGCAACCCGAGCCGCGATCACGTCAGCACTTCCTATGTCGAGCGGTCCAATCTCACGATGCGGATGCACAACCGCCGTTTCACGCGTCTTACCAATGCCTTCTCCAAGAAATTCGAAAACCATGAGAACATGGTGGCGATATGGGTGGTCTGGTATAATTGGGTCCGTATCCACAAGACCCTGCGCGTTACCCCGGCGATGGAAGCGGGTCTAACGGATCGGCTTTGGACTTTTGAGGAAATGATTGTGGCCATGGATGCGGTCGCGCCGAAGCCGGGCCGCCCCAAGACTTATAAAAAGCGCGGCGATGAAATTTCAAACTGAGACACTACCGCAAGAACTCGTCAATCGCCGGGCAGCACCACGAGCTTGGGGCTGTCCGGCAGCGTATTGACCGAGACGATGCGTTCGGGGGTTGATGATACTTCCAGTTCGAAATCCTTGCCCATGGTGCCGATGAAGCGATTGAGGGTCGTGGGCCCGAAATAGTGCATGGGGATGACGATGCGCGCCTTGATGGTTTTCAACACGGCCAGCATGTCCGCCTGCGCCATGGTGTAACCGCCGTCAACCGGCACCATGACGATGTCGAGCCTGCCGATCATCCCCATATGCTCCGGTCCCAGCAAATGGTGCAGATGGCCGAGGTGGCCGATGCACAGGCCGGCCACCTCGAACACGAAGATCGAATTACCGTCCTTCATGCGCCCCACCATGCCGCCGCGGATGTCGGTGGTGACATTGCGGACCTTGATGTCGCCGATGGTCACATCATGGACGGCGGGACCGCCATCCGGATTCCAGCCACGCAAGACATGCTTGATTGCCGGATCAGGGAAATCGGTGAAATGCGAGGAATGCGCCCGGTTCATGGTGACCGCATCGGGGACGATGCCGCCGGCGTTGCCCGAATAATCGGTGACGATGCGCGTGCCGCCCGGGCTTTCGATGATGAAGCTGGAATGGCCGATGTAGGTGAGGCTCACCTCATCAGCGGCAAGTGCAACTGGCACAATTCGTGGTTGGTTGCCCGCCATTGCCAGACAGTCGCTGGAGAGGGCGGCGGCCGGTGAAATTCCCATCAGCGACACGAAAGCAACAAGTAGAAAACGCACCATGACCGCCCTCCCGCTTCCAGCAGAATGTCCGGCGCCAAAACGGCGAAACTATGAAGCCTTGCCGTCCCCGTAGCGATAGCGGAAGGTGCAGCAGGGGGCACCTTCCATGATCGTCTGCTTGCGTTCCAGCGTGATATTGGGGTCGTAGCCCTGGCAGAATGTGCCGTCCCGGTTGCACGACAGGAGATGGCCGATCTTGCCCAGGCCCATGTCCTTATAAGTTTCGGCATAGCGGCAGCGGGTGATGTCGAAGTCGAAGGTGGTGTCGCTGGCTTCCAGCACTTTCATTTCGAGAGCGCCATCGGCGGTCCACAGTTCATAGAGCTTGATGAAATCGGCCATGGAGGTCTGGCCATTGGCTTTGGCCGCGAACATCTTGCCCTCGGCGATGGCCGCCTTGCGGATGGCGGCGTCAAGGATGGCGGCGGCCTTCGCTTCGCCGATCTCGGCCACCATCTCGGCATAGATCGGCCCGATGACTTCCGCCTGGAGCCTGCGCTTGGTGAGGGTGGGGATTTCGCCGCTGCCGCTTTCCATCACAAAGCCGTCGCAGAAAGTTTCAGTCCAAGCGAAACGAGCAGTTTATGCACCGTCTCGTAGCGCAGTTTGGAATCGGGCGATAAGGCCTTGTAAAGGCTCTCGCGGCCCAGCCCTGCGTCCTTGGCAATCTGGGTCATGCCGCGCGCCTTGGCGACAGCGCCGAGTGCTGCGACAAACACTTTGGGATTGTCATCTTCCAAAGCTGCGGTGAGAAACTCGGCAATAGCCTCATCGCTATCAAGGTAGCGCGCTGCATCGAATTTTTCGAAACCCATCATCTAGTTGCCTTTCCAATTGCCTTCGCCATGGCCTTTGCGCGTGTATCGGCAAAGTTGGCCAATCAAGTATCGAACTCAGGTGATGTTATACTAGAGATAGTTGACACAGACTCATGTCCCCATACCCTGAACTGGTCACCCCGGCGAAGGCCGGGGCCTAGCTATCTATCGCTGCTGACTGTGAAATCATCGCATGATGAAAGCTGGACCCCGGCCTTCGCCGGGGTGACGGACAAGGGGGGAACCGGTCAGAGTTAGTGAATTCTGGTATTAATAACGTGAACACACTATTGTATCCACTTAGATACGAAATGTCACGCCTAATCTTCACGCATAAACCTTGACGATTCCCAGGAAATCCGACGCCTTGAGGCTGGCGCCGCCCACGAGTGCGCCGTTGACGTTGGGCTGGCCCATCAGTTCGGCGGCGTTCGATGCCTTGACCGAGCCGCCATAGAGAATGCGCACCCCCGCCCCTTCCGGGCCCATGATCGAGGCCAGTTCGCCGCGGATATGGGCGTGGACCTCGGCGACCTCTGCCGTGGTGGGCGTGAGGCCCGTGCCAATGGCCCAGACCGGCTCATAGGCGATCACCGTCTGACTTGCCGTGGCACCTTCCGGCACCGAGCCTCTGAGCTGGCGCGATACGACGTCCAGCGTCTTGCCGCCTTTTCGTTCCTCCAGCGTCTCGCCGATGCAGATGATGGCGGTGAGGCCGGCGCGGTGGACGCCCTTGGCTTTCCTCGCCACAATCTCGTCGGTCTCGCCATGGTGGGTGCGGCGCTCCGAATGGCCGGTGATGATGGCGGTGCAGCCCGCCTCCTTCAGCATCTCGGGCGAAATGTCGCCGGTGTGGGCGCCCGATGGGTTCCAATGGCAGTCCTGGCCGCCGAGCCTGATCTTGGTGCCCCTCAGCACCGACTTGACGCGGCGCGCGATGATGGCCGGGGGGCAGACCATGACATCGCATTTGAGCTTCACATCCTTCAGCATGGCGGCCAGCAGGCGCGGTTCTTTCAGCATGGCCACGCCGCCGTTCATCTTCCAGTTGCCGGCGACCAGCGCCCGCGGCCCCTCATTTGCCATCATCCCACTCCAAAGCGTTGTAAAGAATGGCTCATAGCAGAGCGATCCCGCACTTGCGAGGGGCTCGGGGCTTAACCTATAGTGCGCCCGCGCCCGATCTGGGTCAGCCAACATAAAGGGACGACACGGATATGATGGACTCCATGCGCAATGCCGCCAAGAGCTGGGTGGCAAAGCTTCTCATCGGCCTTCTGGCGGTGAGTTTCGGCGTATGGGGCATTGCCGACGTGTTCCGCGGCTTCAACAGCGGGGCGCTGGCCACCGTCGGCAAGACCGAAGTCTCGGCCGAGGCCTTCTCGCGCGCCTTCAACAATTACATCCAGAATTATTCGCGTCAAACCGGACAGGCCCTGACGCCGGAGGAGGCCCGCAGGCTGGGCATCGACCGCGCCGTGCTGAACGAACTCATCCAGGGGGCAGCCATCGACAATCAGGCGGAGGCCCTGAAGCTCGCCGTCTCGAATGACTATCTCGGCCGCGAAATCATGGATAATCCGGACTTCAAGGACAGTGCCGGCAAGTTTGACAAGGAGCAGTTCGCGCGCCTGCTGGCACAGAACGGCCTGAACGAAGCCGCCTATTTCGCCGGCGAACGCCAGAAGCTGCTGCGGGACGCCATCACCGGCACGGCGAGCCGCGATCTGGCCGTTTCCAGAACCCTGGTCGAAGCCCAATACCGGCATTCCAACGAGCAGCGCGACGCCCGTTACTTCGTGGTGAAAACCGCCGAAAGCGAAATCGTTCCGCCCACGGATGATGAAATCAAGGCGGAGTATGACGGAAGTCCGGACGCCTATACGGCGCCCGAATACCGCGCCATCGCCATCATGAAGGCCGAGCCGGCCGATATTGCCGCCAAGATCGAACTCACGGCCGAGGAAATCGCCGCGGGCTTCGAGAAATACAAGACGGACTATTTCACGGCGGAAAAACGCACCATCCTGCAACTCTCCTTCCCAACTCTGGAGGAGGCCAGGGCCGCCAAGGACAAGCTTAGCGCCGGCACCGATTTTCTGGCGCTTGCCAAGGAGCGCGGATTTTCGGAATCCGACGTGACCTTCGCCGGCAAGACCAAGGCCGACTTCTTCGATCCGGCTATCGCCGCGGCAGCCTTTGCGCTGGCCGAGGGCGCCATCAGCGAACCGGTCAAGGGCGCGCTTGCAACGGTGCTGTTGAAAGCCGTGAAGATCGCGCCGGAACATCAATCAACACTCGACGAGGTGAAGCCGCGGTTGAGCGAGCGCCTCAAGCTCGACCGTGCCCGCGACGAGATTGATTCGATCTTTGGCCTCGTCGAGGACGCGCGCGGCGCCCCCGATCCGAAATTCGAAACCATTGCCGAACGCGCCGGCATTCCCTTCGAGCTCATCGCGCTGACCGATTCCGGCGGCAAGGACAAGGACGGCAAGGACGTCGCCATGCCCCACCAGGCCGACTTGCTCAAGGCGGCCTTCGCCAGCGATGTCGGTAACGACGACGACGCCATCCGGCTCGACGAGGGCTATGTCTGGTTTGAGGTGCGCGAAGTCGTGCCATCCGCACTCAGACCCTTCGACAGCGTGAAGGAACAAGCCAAAGCCCAGGTCGCCGCCAGCAAGATCAGGTCGCTGTCGGAAGAGAAGGTGAAAAAGCTGGTGGAGCGCGCCGCGAGCGGTGCCGTCTTAGAGGATTTGGCCAAGGAATCCCAGGCCGAGATCAAGACAGTCCAGGGCCTGAAGCGCAACGAGAGCAATGCCGATTTTGATCCTGCCGCCGTGGCAGCCGTATTCGGCGTGGCCGAGAACGGCTTTGCCTATGCGCTTGAAGCCGATGGCAAGGGCGCCAAGCTGATCCAGTCCCAGGCGGTGCTGCTGGCGCCCTTCGACGCAGGCTCGGCCGAGGCCAAGACCATCACGGATGAGATCAAGTCGGCCGCCGCCAACGACATGCTGGCGGCCGATATGGGTGCTGGCCAGAAAGAGACGGGCGTCAAGATCAACGAAACGCTCTGGCGTCAGATCGCGGGCACGGCAACGCAGTAACCCAGATCAATTTCCCGCCGGACTTGACGACAATGATGATTTCTCCCGACTATGACAGCTTCGCCCGCGCCTACGAGCGGGGCTGCTCCCAGATCGTATCGACCAGGCTCGTCGCCGATCTCGAAACCCCCGTCTCCGCCAAGCTGAAGCTGGCCCGCAACGCGCGTTATTCCTTCCTGCTCGAATCGGTCGAGGGCGGTGCGGTGCGCGGGCGCTATTCGATCATCGGCCTCAACCCCGATCTGATCTGGAAGGTGGATGCTGGCAAGGCATCGATCAACCGCAAGGCCGGCCTCAATCCCGAGGGTCCTTTCGAGCCGCTGGTGCTGCCGCCGCTTGAATCGTTGAGAGCCCTTCTCGCCGAAAGCCGCATCAGGCTGCCCGAGGATGCGCCGCCCATGGCGGCCGGCGTCTTCGGCTATATGGGCTACGACATGGTGCGGCTGATGG
>JANPCA010000440.1:0-5623 GCA_031430715.1 Hyphomicrobiales bacterium
TGCTGCGTCGAGGTGCGGGCGCCGGTGTCGGGCCGGATCTTGCGCATTCTGACCGAAAGCGAACAGGTGGTGCAGGCGGGAACACCATTGGCGGAGATTGGCGATCCGGGAGACGTCGAAATCGCCGCCGATCTCCTGTCGCGCGATGCGGTGCAAATCAAACCCGGTGCGGCTGCGGTGATCGAAGGCTGGGGCGGCGGCCCATTGGCGGCGAAGGTTTCGCGTATCGATCCTTCGGCCACCACCAAGGTGTCGGCGCTCGGCATTGAGGAGCAGCGCGTACCGGTGGTGCTGACGCTCGACGGCGACCCCAAGACCTGGGCGGGGCTTGGCCACGGCTTTCGCGTGGTGGCGCGGATTTCGCTGTGGAGGGGCGAGAACTTGCTGGCTGTGCCGATCGGCGCACTGTTCCGCCAGGGTGCTGATTGGGCAGTCTATGTGGCCGAGGCCGGCGCGGCGCGGCTGAAGATGGTGAAACTCGGGGCGCGCAACCAGGATGTGGCCGAGGTGACCGATGGGCTCGCCGAGGGGATGGTGGTGATCCTGCATCCATCCGACCTGGTGAGCGATGGGGTGGCGGTCAGCGCCACACCGGAGCATTAGCCGAAGGACGGTTTGCGGGGCGGCGCGGGCTTCGCTAGAACCTGTGCGGTGCAAGATCGACGGATGGCAATGACAGACCTTTCATGGGCGGCGGAATTTCCAGCGGCGGCCCGGGCGGACTGGTTGAAACGGGTGGATGCCGTGCTGAAGGGCGCCGCGTTCGAGGAGAAACTTGTCTCAAGCACGGCGGACGGCATCAGGCTCGAGCCGCTCCATTGGCAATGGGCGGGGCCCCGCGCGGCCCGCGCGGCGCAGGGGCCTTGGACGCTGTTCCAGCGTTCGGATCATCCCGATCCGGCCAGGGCCAACGCGCAAGCGCTCGATGATCTGGCCAATGGCGCGGCCGGGTTGGTGCTGGTGGGGAAAAGCGCTGCCACGGCGCGGGGGTTTGGCATCGACGCGACGGCACTGGCGCGGGTGCTGGACGGCGTCCACCTGCATGCCGTGGCGCTGCGCGTCGAAGGTGATGGCGCCATGCCGTTGGCGAATCTCATTGGAAAGCAGCCGATCGATCCCGAGCGCATGAACGTGTCGTTCGGGTTGACCGATTCCGCGCATGCCATTCAAATGGCCAATCGGGGATTTACCGGGCCGTTCCTGCAGGCCGACGGGCGGCGCTGGCATGAGCGGGGCGTCACCGAGGCGGAAGAGCTTGGCGCCACACTTGCCGAGGCCTTAGCGCATTTGCGGGCGCTCGATTCCTTGAGCGACGCCTATCTGGTGCGGGCCGTGGGCATCACGCTCGCCGCCAATCAGGATATGTTCCTGACACTTGCCAAGTTCCGGGCCATGCGGCTGTTGTGGAACCGGGTTCTCGAAGCGTCCGGACTTCCGGAACATGCGGTGAATTTACATGGCGAGACCTCGTGGCGGATGATGGCGGAACTCGATCCGCATACCAATATCCTGCGCGCTACGGCGGCGGTGTTCGGGGCGGGCCTCGGAGGTGCCGATTCGATCTGCGTTCTGCCCTTCCCGCTGTCACAGGGCCTGCCGAACGCATTCGCCCGGCGCGTGGCGCGCAATGTGCAGACGGTCATGATGGAAGAGTCCAGTCTCTGGCGCGTGGCGGACCCGGCATCGGGTGCCGGCTATTTTGAAACGCTGACGCAAGCGCTGTGCGACAAGGCCTGGACTGTTTTTCAGAGGGCTGAAGCGGGGCACTGGCCCGAACCAGTTGCGATTGGCGCGCGGGGATTGCCGGTCATCGGCACCAGCGCCTATCGTCTGCCCACGGAGTATCCAGCCGAGGTGGAGGCCTGGCCATGAGCCGCATTCCGGATTTTTCCACCATTGCCTTCGCCAGTTCCTCCGTGCACGGATGTTCCGGCCCGCACTGGGACACGCCGGAGGGGATCGAGGTCAAATGTTCCTACTGGCCGGAAGACACGGCGGGCCTCGATTTCCTCGGGACCTTCCCCGGCATCGCGCCCTTCCTTCGCGGCCCCTACCCCACCATGTACACGACTCAAGCCTGGACCATCCGGCAATATGCCGGGTTCTCGACGGCGGAGGATTCGAATGCCTTCTACCGGCGCAATCTGGCGGCGGGGCAGATGGGTCTGTCCATCGCCTTCGATCTCGCCACGCACCGGGGCTATGATTCCGATCATCCCCGGGTGGCGGGCGATGTCGGCATGGCGGGTGTGGCGATCGATTCGATCCACGACATGCGGACCCTGTTCGAGGGCATTCCGCTCGACAAGATGAGCGTGTCGATGACCATGAATGGCGCGGTCCTGCCGGTGCTGGCGCTCTATATCGTGGCGGGCGAGGAACAGGGGGTGCCGCCGGAAAAGCTGTCGGGCACCATCCAGAACGACATCCTCAAGGAATTCATGGTGCGCAACACCTTCATCTATCCGCCCGCCCAATCGATGCGCATCGTGTCCGACATTTTCAAATACAGCGCCGAACGGATGCCGAAGTTCAATTCGATCTCGATCTCGGGCTATCACATGCAAGAGGCCGGGGCGACGGCTGATCTCGAACTCGCCTATACGCTGGCCGACGGGCTCGAATATGCCAAGGCGGGCGTTGCCGCGGGCCTCGGCATCGACCAGTTCGCGCCACGGCTCTCCTTCTTCTGGGCCATCGGCATGAATTTCTTCATGGAGGTGGCGAAAATGCGCGCCGCCCGGATGATCTGGGCCAAGCTCATCAAGCGTTTCGACCCCAAGGACGAACGCTCGCTCGCACTTCGCACACATTGCCAGACCAGCGGCTGGAGACTTGCCGCGCAGGATGTCTTCAACAACGTGACGCGCACCTGCATCGAGGCGATGGCGGCGACGCAAGGGGGCACGCAATCGCTGCACACCAATTCACTTGACGAGGCCTTGGCACTCCCCACAGACTTCTCGGCACGCATTGCCCGCAACACGCAATTGTTCCTGGCTCAGGAGGCGGGAACCTGCAAGGTCATCGACCCGTGGGGCGGCAGCTATTTTGTCGAGCGGCTCACCGCCGATCTCGCCGCCAAGGCGTGGGCGCATATTCTCGAAATCGAAAGTCTGGGCGGCATGGCCAAGGCCATCGAGGCCGGAATCCCGAAGGCCCGCATCGAGGAAGCGGCGGCCCGCACCCAGGCGCGCATCGACATGGGCGAGCAAACGGTGGTTGGCGTCAACAAATACAAAACCGGCGAGGATGCCAGGATCGACATCCTGAAGGTCGACAACTCGGCAGTGCGTGGGCGGCAGATCGAAAAGCTCAAGCGCCTCAGGGCCGAGCGCGATGAAACCGAAACACGCGCCATGCTGGCGCGGCTGACCGAAGTGGCGAGGACCGGTGACGGCAATCTTCTCGCCGCCGCCGTCGATGCGGCGCGCGCCAAGGCCACGGTCGGCGAGATGTCCTTGGCGCTTGAAGAGGTCTACAAGCGCCACGCGCCGCTGACGCGGGCGGTGACGGGAATTTATACCGCGACGGCCAAGGACCAGCATCGCATCGAGCAGGTGCGCCACGCCGCCGCCGCCTTCCGCGAGGCGGACGGACGGCCGCCGCGGCTGCTCGTCGCCAAAGTCGGACAGGATGGCCACGACCGCGGGCAGAAGGTCATCGCCTCGGCCTTCAGCGACATGGGCTTCGAGGTCAATATCGGACCACTCTTTGCTACACCACTGGAAGTGGCGGCGATGGCGGTGAAGGAACAGGTGCATGTGGTCGGGGTTTCGACGCTGACCGCCGGCCATCTGACACTGGTGCCGCAGTTGAAGGCCGCGCTCGATGCGGCGGGCCGCTCCGACATCATGATCGTCGTGGGTGGCGTCATTCCGCCGGAAGACGTGCAGACACTGCTGAATATGGGAGCCGCCGCCATATTCCCGCCCGGCACGGTGATCCCCGACGCGGCTCTGACCCTGTTGTCGCGCCTGAACGAGCGCCTTGGTTATGCCCAGAAAGCGGCGGAGTAGAAATCCATTTCCCGTTATTGTAATGTTCTTTCATGAAACGACACGCGCTCATTGCCACACTCGAAGTGATCCGGCCGGAACTTGAAGCCGAAGGGGTATCGCACCTGGCGCTTTTCGGCTCCAGGGCGCGCGGCGACGCGACCGCTGAGAGCGATGTGGACATTCTCATCGATGTCGCCCCAGGGTCCAGGTTTTCCCTTATCAACCTGGTCAATGTCGAGCAATTGGTGGGCGACAGGACCGGTATTCCCGCCAATGCTTTCATGCGGCGAAGCCTCGATGACAACTTCCTGAACTTCATATCAAGAGACGTGATCAGGGTTTTTTGATGTGCTGATACCTTGGCCACGCGCAAACGGTGGTGGAATAAGTACAAGGGTTGCAGCATTACATTCCTTCATTCTTGCAAAGATGCCTGTGAAGAAATTGGCGTGTCTCCCGATATGAGCCAAAAAAGCGGGATGCCAGCTTTCGCTGGCATGACGGGGTTTGGGGGTGTTTTTCAATACAACCCATTGTTTCCGTCACCCCAGCGAAAGCTGGGGCCCCGCTACTTAGTTTGTAAACGCAGCCGTCAAACTTTCTGTGATTTCTTAACGAGCTACTTCGCCGCGATAGCGATTTCATGCAAGTGGCGCTGTCCTTGCATGAGACGGCCATGGAGCGTTTCAGAATGATACTTTCCCGCCGATCGCTGCTGTCCGGCCTGGCCCTTGCCATAGGCCCGGCGGCATCCGTTTCCGCCGCAACAAAGAATAGCAAAATCAACAATTTGCAAGCTCTTGTTGATGCCGCGATCGAAGGCGGTGTGCTGCATCTGCCGCCGGGAAATTACAAAGCCAGCAACGTCAGCGTTGCAGCTCCGTTGCGCATCGAAGGGGTGGCCGGGCGGACACGGCTCATCGGCAGCGGCGGCCAGCCGCTGCTGCGGGTGAGGACCGATGGCGACGTGGCGCTTGCCGGCCTGACATTCGTTGGCGGTCAGTTGGCCGAAAAGCAGCTGGTCAGCATTGTCGGGACCGAACGGCTCATCGTCGAGGGCTGTCAATTCCAGCGATCCGCCGGCAGCGGCTTGTGGCTCGAGGGGTGCGCGGGCTTTGTCCGCAATAACCGGTTCAGCACGATCGGCAAGACGGCGATTTTCTCGCGTGATGCGAAGGGCCTCGAGATTTCCGGAAACACGATCGAGGATATCGGCAACAACGGCATTCAGGTCTGGACATCGGAGCCCCGCGAGGACGGCACCATCGTGGCGCGCAACCGCATCTCACGGATTGGCGCCAATGATGGCGGCTCGGGCCAGAACGGTAACGGCATCAACGTCTACCGGGCCGGCAATGTCATCGTGTCGGAGAACCGGGTCACCGATTGCAAGTATTCCGCCGTGCGCAGCAATGCCGGCAGCAACTGCCTGATCATCAACAATTCCATTTCACGCATGGGCGAAGTGGCGATCTATTGCGAGTTCGGCTATGAGGGCGCGGTGGTGAGCGGCAACCTCATCGAAGATGTGGGTCTCGGCATCTCGATCACCAATTTCAACGAAGGCGGCAGACTGGCGACGGTCGCCAACAATATCGTCCGGCGGGCCCGCGGCGGCGGCA
>JANPCA010000441.1:0-4734 GCA_031430715.1 Hyphomicrobiales bacterium
CATGATGAAGAACAGCGTGCCGCCCTTGGCGAACATGTTGGAGGCGGTGTCGTAGTCGCGCCCGGCGGATTGCCGGGTCCATGTATTTCGTCACCATCAAGCGCATCTGTTCGAAGGCCTTGACCATGTCCTCGCCACGCACCGCCGCGACGTCGCCCTCGACGAAGGCCTTGCGGAAGAGTTCGGGGCGGCCGAGCTTCCTTATCGATGTCACCGGCACCGCTTTCTCGCGGACGCGCTCATGTCTACAGAGAGCATGTGAAGCCGGCGGCACCATCCCAGAACCCCGCCCCGGGATCCCCGCGCCTTGATGAAAATGAAATAAATTCACACGCTTAAAAGGCGAAAAGGGGGAAATGGTGGGCGGTACAAGGATCGAACTTGTGACCCCTACGATGTCAACGTAGTGCTCTACCGCTGAGCTAACCGCCCACGCCTCATTCGGAATGGCGCCCGTATAGCCGCCACCGGTGGAGGACGCAAGGCCCTATGCCGCCATCATGCGTTCGACTTCGGCGACCAGATCGCGCAGGTGAAAGGGCTTGGACAGAACCTTGGCGTCCTTGGGCGCCTTGGAATCGGGGTGCAGTGCGACGGCGGCGAAACCGGTGATGAACATGATCTTCAGCGACGGGTCGAGTTCGGAGGCCCGCCTCGCCAGTTCGATCCCGTCCATTTCCGGCATGACGATATCGGTCAGCAGCAGGTCGAAGGTGGTCTGCTTGATCTCTTCATAGGCGCTGGCGCCCTCGCCGAAGCTGACGACCTGGTGGCCGGCCTTCTCCAGCGCCTTCACCAGAAAGCGCCGCATGTCGTCATCGTCTTCCGCCAGGATGATCTTTGCCATGGTCTTCGTGGTCATTCTAATGGTCTTCCACCCGTCTTGTGAACCCCGCCCGCCGCCGGTTCTCAGTTGTTTTAGCCTTTCGCGGGTAAATGGCGAATGAAATTCGGAAAAACTTGGACAGGCGGCCCCGGCGTGTGAATAGTGCCGGAGATCTCCCCAACCGGTACTGGAAACCATGGCGGAACCGAAACGTGCTCCCGCATTCGAAATCCTCTCGCCCGCCGAATGGACAGCACCCGCCGTGTTCAACTCGCCGCACAGCGGGCGGCAGTTTCCGCCGCACTTCCTGAAGCAGACCAGGCTCGCCACCCAGGCTTTGCGGAAGTCGGAGGATTGCTACGTCGATGAACTGTTCGAGGCCTGTGTCGGCCATGGCGCCCCCCTGCTGCGGGCCCTGGTGCCGCGCAGCTACATCGACCTGAACCGCGAGCCCTATGAATTGGACCCGCGCATGTTCGCCGGAGACCTGCCCGGTTTCGTCAATACCGGTTCGCCGCGCGTGGCCGGCGGCCTCGGCACCATCCCGCGCATCGTGGCCGAGGGCGAGGACATCTATCGCGGCCGCATCGACTTCGCCGAGGCACGCCAGCGCATAGAGCAGGTCTATGTGCCCTATCACCGGACGCTCACGGCACTGACCAACGAGGTGATCGCCAAGGCGGGCGAGGTGCTGCTGGTCGATTGCCATTCGATGCCGGCCAGCGCCACCGCCCATGTGAACCAGGGGGGCACCGTCGACGTGGTGCTGGGCGACCGCTTCGGCGCCTCCTGCGGCGAGGAATTGACGGTCTTCGCCGAGGAGCACCTTGCCGCCCACGGCCTCAAGGTGCTGCGCAACAAGCCCTATGCCGGCGGCTTCATCACCCAGAACCATGGAGCACCCCATCGCGGCCACCATGCCCTGCAGATCGAAATCAACCGCGGCCTCTATATGAATGAAACAAGCTTGGAGAAGACCGCCAATTTCGAACCGTTGCGCGAGGCCCTGTCCAGCGTGATCGCCAGTCTTCTGGCCGATGTCGAGCGCCGCTTCACCCCCCATCAACTGGCGGCGGAATAAAAAAGGGCCGATACACCAAGGTGACCGGCCCAAGTCTAGGGAGGAAACGCCCAGGAAGGGCAGTGAGACATCGCTGCCTCACGACGAGTAATCTGGCACTGCAAAATCAAAACCGCAAGAGCCGATGGGTGTTTTTTTGCTCACATGGTCAAAAATCCGTCAGACCAGCGCTGTAAAATTGTTCCTAGTTCATTGTAATAAAATACATAATCGCAAGTTCACGAACCCCCTCATACACTCATGCGTTCGTTGCATGGCTCAAGGATTTATGCTGCGTTGCACAATAATTCTGCACTTGAGGCCCGTGCAAGGGTCATTTAGGAAGCAGGGAAAGGGATTGAAAGCGCCATGACGACTCCCGGCTGGACCGAACTGACGCGGTTTGCCATTGCTCTCGCCCAGGCATCGGCGGCTGAAATCCTCCCCTATTTCCGCCGCAACACGGCCGTCGACGTCAAGGATGGCCCGGTCTGGGATCCGGTCACCGAGGGCGACCGGGCGGGCGAGCGCGTCATCCGCCAGATGATCGAGGAGCGCTATCCCGGCCATGGCATCCATGGCGAGGAATATGGCATCAAGGACGCCCGCTCGCCCTTCACCTGGGTTCTGGACCCGGTCGACGGCACAAGGGCCTTCGTCTGCGGCATGCCGACCTGGGCGACCTTGATCGGCCTCAACTTCGAGGGCCGCCCCACGGTCGGCCTGATGAACCAGCCGCTAGTCGGCGACATGTTCTACGGCAACCCGGAAGGTGCCTGGCACGATCACCGCGGCTCCGTCTCCGCCATCCGCACCCGCACCGGCGTGCCGCTCGTCCGGGCCTCGCTCGGCACCACGGCGCCCGAACTCTATCGCAGCCCCGCCGACGCCGCCGCCTTCCAGCGGCTGCGCGAGGCCGCGCAACTGGTGCGCTATGGCGGCGATTCTTATTTCTACTGCGTCATGGCGGCGGGCCACCTCGACATCGCGCTTGATCCCAACTTGCAGGCCTATGACATCGCCCCCCTCCTGCCCATCATCTGGGGTGCGGGCGGTGCCGCCGCCGAATGGACCGGCGGCGACCCGGCGCTGGGCGGCCATGTCATCACCGCCGGCTCCCAGTCCCTGCTCGACGAAGCGCTCGCTGTGATGAAAGGCTGATCCCATGAAAAGCTGGGCTGAAACCGCCTCAATGCTGATCGACACCGCCATGGGCCGCCGCAAGGCTGACACGGTGATCCGCAATGGCCGCTGGGTGAACGTCCACTCGGGCGAGATCATTGCGGAGACCGACATTGCCATAACCGCCGGCCGCTTCGCCTATGTCGGGCCGGACGCGTCGCACGCCATCGGCAAGGACACAGCCGTGATCGAAGCGGAAGGCCGCTACCTGGTGCCGGGCCTCTGCGATGGCCACATGCATGTGGAAAGCGGCATGGTGACCGTCACCGAATTCGCCCGCGCCGTCATTCCCCACGGCACCACCTCCATGTTCATCGATCCCCACGAGATCGCCAATGTCCTGGGCCTGCCCGGCGTGCGCCTCATGCATGACGAGGCCATGAGACTGCCCGTCAATATCTTCGTGCAGATGCCGTCCTGCGTGCCGAGTGCGCCGGGCCTCGAAACGCCGGGCGCCGAGTTGGGGCCAGATGACGTGCGCGAGGCCATGACCTGGCCCAACATCATCGGCCTTGGCGAGATGATGAATTTTCCGGGCGTGATCGCGGGCGATGCCAAGATGCTGGCCGAAATCGCCGCGACGCAACAGGCTGGAAAGACCGTGGGCGGGCATTACGCCTCGCGCGATCTGGGGCTGCCCTTCCACGCCTATGTGGCGGGCGGCCCCGCCGACGACCACGAGGGCACGAGAGCCGAGGATGCCATCGCCCGCGTCCGCCAGGGCATGCGTGTCATGCTACGCTTGGGCTCAGCCTGGTTCGATGTGGGGCCGCAGATCAAGGCCATCACCGAGGCCGGACTCGAAACCCGCAATTTCATTCTGTGTACGGATGATTGCCACCCGGGCACCCTGGTGAATGTCGGCCACATGAACCACGTCGTCCGCCACGCCATTGCGCAGGGCCTGAAGCCCATGGCGGCGATCCAGATGGCGACCCTCAACACCGCTCTCCATTTCGGCCTCGAGCGCGAACTGGGTTCGATCACGCCGGGACGGCGCGCCGACCTGATCCTCACCTCCGATCTAGTGAGCCTGCCCATCGAACTGGTCATGGCGCGCGGCCAGGTTCTCGCCGAACATGGGCGTCTGACCGCCGATATTGCCGCATTCGACTATCCGGCCTCCTCCAGGAACACGGTCAAGATGGCTCGCGACATGACCGCCGCCGACTTCGCCATCGCCGCCCCCCAGGGCGCCAACGAGGTGACGGCGCGGGTCATCGGCGTCATCGAGAATCAGGCTCCGACAAAAGCTTTGGAAAAGCGCCTGAAGGTCGCCTCGGGCCTCGTCGATGCCGGGCTTGATTCAGGCGTCTGCCAGGTGGCCCTCGTCGAGCGTCACCGCGCCACGGGCGGTGTCACCAATGCCTTCGTCGCGGGCTTCGGCTATAACACCGACTGCGCGGTGGCCTGCACGGTCGCCCATGACAGCCACCACATGATCGTCGTCGGCACCAGCCGCCCCGACATGGCAAGCGCCGCCAACATTCTGAGAAAGATCGGCGGAGGTGCTGTCGTGGTCAGCAAGGGTCAACAGCTGGCGCTCGTCGAATTGCCCATCGCCGGCCTGATGTCGGACGAGCGCGCCGAGATCGTGGCGGCCAAAGCCGATCAACTGGTGGCCGCCATGAAGGCCTGCGGCTGCAACCTCAACAACGCCTTCATG
>JANPCA010000442.1:0-1924 GCA_031430715.1 Hyphomicrobiales bacterium
CGTTGCTCAGAAAAGCCAAGCCGAGAACGCAAAAAGCCATCGATCGCTGGATCGCAAAAATCTTCAAGGCTTTAACCCTGCAGGAATGCATCAACTACTTCAAAAGCTGCGGCTATTCAAACTAACCCGGAACCGCTCTAAGCAGTCAAGGCGCGTCTATGTGCGTGAACTCGCACGCCTCCGCCAGCACGTTTTTGACAATCGGCAAAGGGGGCGTGTCGCTGACACTGTTTTCGATGGCAATTCGTCTGAATTGACCATCAAGGTGAGCCGGAAGCGGCGAGAAATCTCGGGGCCGTGAAAACGACAAGCCGAGTGGTGGTGTCAATGCGGTTGTTCCTGCCCAGAACGGCGGTGCACGGGAACCTCGATGGGCGGTCACTCTTCCTCGGGGAAGAGACCGGGCATCCAGCGATCGGCAAATTTTGCAGGGAAGGCTAGTAGAAGAGGACTGCGGGTGCTTTCCGAACGGATTGCGCCCAATCCAATGAGCGCCGACGTGATCCTTCGCGCGGCACGTTCGCTCAGACCCAAAAGCGGCGCGACTTCAGCCCTATCGAGAGAGCCCTGATAGAGAATGGCTTTGAGGACAATGTCCGATTTTGCTGGCAACAGACCGGCACGGATTTGTTCTTCCGCCCAGATCAGAACGCGATCTCTGAGCCGGTCGGGTTTCATGAGGCCTTCCATGAAATCGACCTGATCGATACAGGTTTCCAAAAAGAACTTCACAAATCGCCCGAGCTCTTCCTCGCTTAGCGTGCCCCGCCCGTCGAGGTCATTGCGTCGCCTGAGATCACACAAGGCAAGATGTTCCTTGTATCTGGATTCCTTGCGGGCGAGCCCCCTTGAGATCGACCACAACCCTCCGGTGCCGAGAGATTTCAGGAGCATGGCATAGGACATCATGCGGGCAACGCGTCCGTTGCCGTCCATGAAGGGATGAATCCAGAGCAACCGATGATGAGCACAGGCGGACGCAAGGATTGCCTCAATATGGCCAAGGCGGCGATAGGCTTCATGGAAGCGGTTCAGGAAGCGCGGCACGGCACCGGGGCTCACGGCAACGAGCCTGCCGACTTCGACATAGCGATCCCGAAGCGCGCCAGGAATGACGGGAATCTTCTCTTTTGTCTGCGGATGCTCGACGACGAGCAATTCGGGCGGGAGCAATTCGCAGAACCGTTTGTGAATGTCGCAGATCACGGCAAGATCAGACGGGCTTCCTTCCATTCCTCCATCATCGATCCATTTCTGAACGGTGATGTGGGCCTTGGCTTCGAGCTGCAGGTTTCGCTTTTCGGGGTTGGCGCTATAGTCGTTCGACAGGGCGCGCTCGATATCGACAGGGTGCGTGTTGTGGCCTTCGATGAGGTTGCTGTAGTAGCAGTTCATCGATCGGACGAGATCGGCAAGCGCCACGGCAATGGATTGCGGGAGGCTGCGGCGGAATCCTTCGGACCTGGTGGCGAGCGTCAGGGCGAGGTCATTCAGTTCCGCCCTGAGCGGGCTTCCATCGGAGACCATCAGCGGCTCAAATAGGCCTATACTTTCGTTGTCGTCCCGAAGTGTCATTGTCCGCAGTTCTGGCCGGTTTATTGGCCGGTTAAACAAGTTAATAACTGCAATAATATCATATTATTAGCTAAAATAACAACTCTCTTCAAGCTGTTGGATTGGCCGGTTGATTGGCCAGCGAGCCGTCGCCAAGACTCACTCTCGAATTGGAGGGGGGGGTCATGCCCCCGCCTCCCTCGCAATCAGCCAATTGGCGGCCTCGCTGGCCTTTGAAGCTGCGGTGAAGATTGCCTTCTTGTCGGATTTCAGGACTTTCAGCCAGTTCGCAATGTAGCTGGCATGATCGGCACGGGGTTCTGGCGTGATCCCAAGATCGCTCGAAAGAAAGGTGGCTCCAAGCTCGGCG
>JANPCA010000443.1:0-3920 GCA_031430715.1 Hyphomicrobiales bacterium
ACCGATGAACAGCGCGCCAAAGCCGAACGGCTGCGCGACCGCGCCGGGTTCAAGCAGGTCTCGTACATCAAGGGCTATATCGAGAACGTGCCGCTGCCCGATGCAATCGCCGATGCCGTCATCAGCAATGGCGTGTTCAACCTTTCGGTCGACAAGCCGAAGGTATTCCGGGAAGCCGCCCGCCTGCTCAAGTCCGGCGGCCGACTTGTCATTTCGGATATCGTCACCGAGATTCAGCTCCCCGAGTCCATCGTTTGCAATTCGACGCTGTGGGCCGCCTGCATCGGCGGGGCCGCCCAGCAGGATAACTACCGCAGCCAGATCGAGGCGGCTGGCCTGCGGGTGCGGACGGTCGAGGACAATTCCGCCTATCAGTTCATTTCAGAGAATGCCCGCGGCGCCAGCAGGAAGTTCGGAGTCAAGAGCGTTTCGTTGGTGGCGGTGAAGCCGTAGCGGGAGAAGCGGACGGCGGCTCCTCAAAGATCCCCCGGCACGCCGTAACTTGGTGCTTGCGTCGGGTCGATGGCTCGCTGCAGGTAGGCGCCCATCTGCGGGCGGTAGTCCTCCCACAATTTCCTCAAGTTTCGGATGGGATTGTCCTCGTCCCAGTCGACGCGCAGGCTGACCAGTGGAAAAGCCTGTTGGTGACAGACGATGAGCGCCGCAGAATGAACCTGGCCCTCCTCGCCGCCGGAGTCGAGTCCCGCTTCGAGCGCGCGCAGGAGACGTTCGGCCAGATGCTGATTGGCATTGGCGGCGAAGGCATCGGTCATCACCGTTGGAAGCGCCGCCGACTTCAGGAGATTTCCGGCGGCAACACAATCACGCTGCTCGGACACACCGTGGACCCCAAGGATGTTCCTGCCCGACCAGGAGGCAGAATTGCCATGGCAGTCCACCGCCGTGAGTTGGCGGTATTCGATATGGGGGCGGTCCAGGATTACCCTGTCAATTGAATCTCTTGCGCTCAGGCCCTGAGACATCAGATCCAGCAACATGGGGCCGAGATTTGGATCGGTAACGTTCTGCGTGGCGACAGCTCCGACACCGGCGCGTGCATGTGGGCAACGAGCCCCCACGGCGATTGAGGATGTGGTAATGGCAACCCCGAAGGCTCCCGATCTGGCGCAGCGGCCGGCAATTGAAAATGTCATCGCCTCAATCCGGAATGACGGCGGTGACTTCGATTTCCACCAGCCATTCAGGCCTCGCCAAGGCGGTGATGACGAGGCCTGTCGAGCACGGGAACACGCCCTTCAGCCACTTGCCCATCTCGCGGTAGACGTCCTGGCGGTAGCGGATGTCGGTCAGGTAGACCACGATGCGGCAGATGTGATCCATGTGTCCGCCGGCTTCCTCCATCAGCAGTTTGATGTTGGCCATGGTCCTGGCGGTCTGGGCCGCGGCATCGCCCACATGCAGGGACTCGCGGGTATCAAGGTCTTGTGACACCTGGCCGCGCAGGAACACGGTGGCGCCGCGCGCCACGACGCCCTGGCACAAGTCATTGTCGAGTTTCTGCTCGGGGTAGGTTTCCTTGGTGTTGAAGGGGCGGATGCGTTTGTGGGCTGTCATGTCTTCCTACTTGTCTGTCATTGCCGGGCTTGTCCCGGCAACCCATTGTACCGCAAGAACCGACGTCAGCGCATGTTGAACAATGGGTCACCGGGACAAGCCCGGTGATGACAGTTTATTTTCTACTCCGCCGCCTGCTTCCTGACACCCCAGATATTGTCGGACATCCCACCCGCTTTCTGGGCGAATTTCAAGGTGTGGTTCCAGTCGAAGGTGCGGTAGACGGCCGCCGACTGGGCAAAGGGCGGCGACTGGGCGAAGAGCTGGAAGGTGAGGCGGTGGCCGGCGTAGTCCGAGTTCAGCAGATCGCGGGCCAGCGCCAGGAGCTTGCGGCGGTCGCTCGCCTGCCATTCGTCGTTGACGGAGTAGTATTTGTCCATCCACTTGGCTGTCTCGGGATGCTCGAACACGGCGGCATCAGGCGTTACGCAGATCTGGCCGCCGCAAAGTTCACGCGCAATGTGCATCATCTTGGGCAGGTTGTTGAGCGCATGGCAGCGGCCGGTCATCAGCAACGACTGGTTGGGCATCAAAAGACCATTGGGGCTCTTCTCGCCCATGGCGACGGCGGCGGTCAGGTGGGCGTTGATGCCCTCGCGCCAGATGGCGAGATCGGCTAGTTTTTCCTGCACCGCCTGTTGCTTGTCGAGGCCGGTCTGCCGCGCGTTCCACAGGGCGGCGCCGATGATGAGGTCGGCATAGGACAATGTTCTTTGCACGAAGGGGAAGGCCGAGTAGCGGTGCAGGGTCTGGCGGATATAGGCGGCGGCGCGGGTGTGCTGGTAGAACAGCACGTCTTCCCAGGGGATCAGCACATTGTCGAGAATCATGATGGTATCCACCTCGTCGAACTTGTTCGACAGCGGATAATCACGCTCCGGTGCTCTTCCGGTGAATCCCGTGCGGCAGATGTGCTTGACGCCCGGCGCATTCATCTTGACGATGCAGCCCAGGGCATATTCCGAGAGTTTGGCATCGCCCCAGTTGGCGATGGTGGGCTTGAGGAACGCCTGGTTGGCATAGGCGGCGGCGGTTTCGTATTTGGCGCCGCGGATGACGATGCCGGCGCCGGTCTCCTTCACCACATGCACCAGCATGTCCGGGTCCTGGTCCTGCGGGCGCTTGGAGCGGTCGCCCTTGGGGTCGGTGTTGGCGGAAACGTGGAAAGGATCGTTCTTGATGGCCAGCTGGATGTGGCGCTCGATGTTCTCGGCAAAGCGCGGGTCGATCTCGTTGAGGATATCCTTGCCGTCCCACAAGGACCACATCTCGCCGATGGTCTCGTCTCCGACGCGGGTGACGATGCCGCCGATGTCGTGCATGACGGTGTCGACGGCGCGGCGCTTGTCGGTCCAGTCCTGCTGTTCGAATGGCAAGCGGTTGCCGATGGCGAAGCGTTCGCCGTGCTCCTCGTGGGTCATGACCTCGCGGGTGGCGGGTTCATGCTGCATGTCATAAATGCGGGCGCGGATATCGACCAGCGGCTTGAACATCGGGTGGCGGGTGACATCCTTCACCTTTTCGCCATTGATCCAGATGTCGCGGCCATCGCGGATGGAGTCGCGGTATTGTTCGCCTGTCCTGATCATCGTCAGATCCCCTCGTGGTTCATGATGCGCCGGAAGGCGCGATTGCAATAGACCAGCGGCTCGGCCTCGCTCCGGTGGGCGGCAATGACCCGGCCGATGTAGATGCGGTGGGTGCCGGCATCGAGACTCTCGTGGATGTCGCATTCGAAGACGGCGGTGGCGTCGGCCACAAGCGGCAATCCCGTCTCGCCGTCGCGCCAGTCGTGGTTGGCGAAATCGAAGGGCTTGCCCGCGCGCGGGCGGCCGGAGAAGGTTTCGGCATAGGCGCGATTGTGGGCGGCCAAGAGATTGACGGCGAAACTGCCGTTGCCATCAAGCGCCGCGATGGCCGGGCTCTTGCGGTTGACGCAGATCAGCACCAGCGGCGGGTCGGCGGAGACCGATGAGACGGCGCTGACCGTCAGGCCGCAGCGGCCGGCCGGACCATCCGTCGTCACCACCGATACGCCCGTGGCGGCCAGACCCATTGCACTGACGAAATCCTGCATGGCGACAGGCGGCTTGGTCATGGCGTTCATCGGTTGGCTCTCCCTGATGGGGCAAAGAATGACATGGTGTCGAGAACAAATAGACTTGTCCGGTTTATGTGCCACATGAATTGTCCGCTTCTGTTGGGTCCGGCAGACCGGCCTGCAAGGAGCCGCAGGCGACTGGAGGGCTGGTCTGCCGGGCGGCGCGCGTCGAAGCGGTTCACGCTGCTGCCTTGATGGGTCCGATTTCGGGCGTCCCGTCGGGTGCGAAGGCCGCGAGTTGCCT
>JANPCA010000444.1:0-9325 GCA_031430715.1 Hyphomicrobiales bacterium
CCAAGAACCGCATCCGCAACCGCTGCGAGGTGACGGGCCGTCCGCGGGCTTACTACCGTAAATTAAAGATGTCGCGTCTGGCGCTGCGCGAGTTGTCCAACCAGGGTCTGATCCCCGGCATGGTCAAGTCGAGCTGGTAAGAGATACGGACTTCAGGAGAGAAGAATGAGTGTGAATGATCCGATCGGTGATATGCTCACCCGTATCCGGAACGCCCATGAGCGGGGCAAGCCCAAGGTGGCCGTGCCGCATTCGCGCCTGCGCGAGAATGTGCTGAACGTGCTCCAGGGCGAGGGCTTCATCCGCGGCTATGCCGTCGTTCAGCAGGGCGGCAACAAGGCCGAGATCGAGGTCGAACTCAAGTATTTCGACGGCGCTCCGGTGATCCGCGAGCTGCAGCGCGTATCGAAACCGGGCCGCCGCGTCTATGCCTCGGTCGCCACCATGCCGACGGTTTACAACGGCCTTGGCATCTCGATCCTGTCGACGCCGAAAGGCGTCATGTCCGATGCGGATGCGCGCGCCCAAAACGTGGGTGGCGAAGTTCTCTGCACGGTATTCTGAGGTCAACGCGCAATGTCACGTATCGGCAAGAAATCAGTTCCCGTTCCGGCGGGCGTCACGGTCAGCCTCTCGGGCGGCAATGTCGCCGTCAAGGGCCCCAAGGGCGAGCTTTCCTTCATGCTCACCGACCGGGTGATCGCCAAGATGGATGAAGGCGCCGTCAAGGTGGACCCGAAGGACAAGAGCAAGCTGTCGCGCTCGGCCTGGGGCATGTCGCGCACCATGATCGCCAACATGATCAAGGGTGTGACGGCGGGCTATTCCAAGACGCTGGAAATCACCGGTGTCGGCTACCGCGCCGCGGTGCAGGGCAAAGTCCTGCAGCTTAACTTAGGTTATAGCCACGACATCAATTTCCCGATCCCCGAAGGGATCGAGATCAAGACGCCGAAGCCGACGGAAATCGTCGTCTCCGGCATCGACAAGCAGCGCGTCGGCCAGATCGCGGCCGAAATCCGCGAATACCGCGAGCCCGAGCCCTACAAGGGCAAGGGTGTGAAATACGCGGGCGAGTACATCTTCCGCAAGGAAGGCAAGAAGAAGTAACAGGTGATGGCCATGGCTACAAAATCTCAAGGACTCCGCAAGACCCGCGTCCGCAAGGCGATCGCGGCGCGCGGCGGCTTGCGTCCCCGCCTGTCGGTGTTCCGCTCCAGCAAGAATATCTATGCGCAGATCATCGACGACGCCAAGGGCGTCACGGTGGCGGCGGCGTCGAGCCTCGAAAAGGATCTCAAGGGCGCCATCAAGACCGGCGCCGACAAGGCCGCGGCGGTGGCGATCGGCAAGCTGATCGCCGAGCGCGCCATCAAGGCCGGCATCAAGGACGTGGTCTTCGACCGTGGCGGCTACATGTATCATGGGCGCGTCAAAGCGCTCGCCGATGCCGCCCGCGAGGGCGGCCTCAAATTCTAATTTATCCGGCGAAAGATAGGCGGAATCAATATGGCTAGAGAACGTTCCGAGCGCAGCGATCGCAAGGATAACCGCGAAGAGCGCGACAGCGAGTTCACCGACAAGCTGGTGCACATCAACCGCGTCGCCAAGGTGGTGAAGGGCGGCAAGCGCTTCGGCTTCGCGGCGCTGGTCGTCGTTGGCGATCAGAAGGGCCGGGTCGGTTTCGGTCATGGCAAGGCGCGCGAAGTGCCGGAAGCGGTGCGCAAGGCGACCGAAAGCGCCAAGCGCACGCTGATCCGCGTGCCGCTGAAGGAAGGCCGCACGCTGCATCACGATATTGACGGCCGCTGGGGTGCGGGTAAGGTCACCTTGCGTACCGCTCCCGCCGGTACCGGCATCATCGCCGGTGGCCCGATGCGCGCCGTGTTCGAATCGGTCGGCATGCAGGACGTGGTCGCCAAGTCGAAGGGGTCTTCCAATCCCTACAACATGGTGCGCGCCACCTTCGATGCGCTGAAGAAGCAGACCTCGCCCCGTTCGGTGGCCTCGCGGCGCGGCAAGAAGGTGAGCGAAGTGCTGGGCCGCCGCGGCGGTGACGCGGCCGTCGCCGAGTAAGTTAAAGGATCACGATCATGGCCAATGAAAACACCGGCAAGACCGTAACGCTCCGCCAAGTGGCGAGCCCGCAGCGCCGCCCGGCCGACCAGCGCGCCACGCTGGTGGGTCTCGGCCTCAACAAAATGAACAGGACCGCGACGCTGCAGGATACGCCTGCGGTGCGCGGCATGATCGCCAAAGTCGCGCATCTCGTGCGCGTGGTGGAATAAGGATCACGTCCCATGAAACTCAATGAGATCGCCGACAATCCCGGCGCCAAGCACACCAAGAAGCGCGTCGGCCGTGGGCTTGGGTCCGGGCTCGGCAAGACGGCCGGCCGCGGCGGCAAGGGCCAGACGGCCCGCAAGGGCGGCGCCAAGGCCGGTTTCGAAGGCGGCCAGATGCCGATCTACCGGCGCTTGCCGAAGCGCGGCTTCAACAAGCCCAACCAGGTCGATTACAATGAAGTGAACCTGTCGCGCATCCAGGCGGCGGTCGATGCCAAGCTGCTCGATGTCAATGCGCCGGTGACGGTGGCTTCCCTCGTGGCGGCGGGTGTTCTGGCCAAGCCCCTGGCCGGCGTGCGCCTGCTCGGCAAGGGCGAACTTAGCGCGAAGCTCAGTTTCGAAGTCTACCATGCCACGGCTGGTGCTCTTGCCGCTGTCGGGAAGGCTGGCGGCACCGTCAAGATGCTGAAGCCCGTCGAAGCGCCGGCCGAACCGAAGTGAGCTTGCAAGCGTTTCACCAGAGCACCACATGATGGGGCCTGGACTAGCGCGAGGACGATAGAATGGCATCAGCCGCCGAACAACTTGCAGCCAATTTGAACTTCGGCGCGCTTGCCAAGTCGGAAGATCTGAAGAAGCGCATCTGGTTCACGCTGGGGGCGCTCATCGTCTACCGGCTCGGCAGTTATATTCCGATGCCCGGCATCGACGCGGTTGAACTGGCGAAGTTCGCGCAGCAGAATTCGACAGGCATTCTCGGCTGGGTGAACAACCTGGCCGGCGGCGCGCTTGGCCGCATGGCCATCTTCGCCCTCAACATCATGCCCTATATCTCGGCGTCGATCATCATCCAGCTGATGTCGTCGGTGTCGCCCCATCTTGAAGCCCTCAAGAAAGAGGGCGAGCAGGGGCGCAAGAAGATCAATCAGTATACGCGCTATGGAACCGTGTTCTTGGCGGCGATCCAGGCCTATGGCATTGCGGTGGGGCTTGAGGGCCAGGCGGGACTGGTCACCGATCCCGGCATGTTCTTCCGCATGAGCACGGTGATCACGCTGACCGGCGGAACCGTGTTCCTGATGTGGCTCGGCGAGCAGATCACTTCGCGTGGCATCGGCAACGGCATTTCGCTGATCATCTTCGCCGGCATCGTGGCCGGGCTTCCGTCCGGAGTGGCGGGCCTTCTCGAACTCGGCAGCACCGGGCAGATATCGACCTTCGTCATGCTCGGCATCATCGTCATGGCCTTTGCCGTCATCGCCTTCATCGTGGTGATGGAACGGGCCCAGCGGCGGCTGCTGATCCAGTATCCCAAGCGCCAAGTCGGCAACAAGATGTTCCAGGGCGAAAGCTCGCACATGCCGCTGAAACTCAACACATCGGGCGTCATCCCGCCGATCTTTGCCTCCTCGCTGCTGCTGCTGCCCATCACGGTCGCCAATTTCACCGCAGGGCAAGGGCCGGACTGGCTCAACACGGCCACAGCGCTGCTCGGCCATGGCCAGCCGCTGTTCCTGTTCTTCTATGCTGTCTTGATCATTTTCTTCGCCTTCTTCTACACGTCGATCATGTTCAACCCGAAGGAGACGGCGGAAAATCTGAAGAAATACGGCGGCTTCATTCCGGGAATCCGCCCGGGCGAGCGCACGGCGGAATATATCGACTATGTGCTGACCCGCATCACGCTCATCGGCGCGCTTTACCTGACCGTGGTGTGTTTGCTGCCCGAGTTCCTGATCGGGTACACGGGCATTCCCTTCTATTTCGGCGGAACATCGCTGCTGATCGTGGTGAGCGTCACCATGGACACGGTCGCCCAGGTGCAGGGGCATCTGCTGGCCCAGCAATATGAGGGCCTGATCAAGAAGTCCAAGCTCCGGGGGCCCAAGCGGTGAACATCATCCTGCTGGGGCCGCCGGGTGCCGGCAAGGGCACTCAGGCCAAGCTCATCGAAGAGCGCCATGGCATGAAGCAATTGTCGACGGGTGACATGCTACGCGCCGCGGTTGCCCATGGAACCGAAACGGGAAAAAAGGCCAAGGCCATCATGGACCGCGGCGAACTGGTGTCCGATGATGTCGTCGTCGGCATCATCGCCGACCGCCTCGATGCGCCGGATGTCGCGAAGGGCTTCATTCTCGATGGCTTCCCGCGCAACACGGCGCAGGCCGGGGCTTTAGACTCCATGCTCGGCGGCAAGGGCCTGAAGCTCGACGCCGTGATCGAAATGAAGGCCGACGACGAGGCATTGGTCGAGCGCATCACCGGACGTTTCACCTGCGCCAAGTGCGGCAAGGTTTACCATGACCGGTTCGAGCCGCCGAAAGTCAATGGCGTTTGCGATGCCTGCGGTTCAGCCGAGTTCACCAGGCGCGCCGACGACAACGAGAAGACGGTCCGCGACCGCCTCGCCATCTACAACAAACAGACCGCACCGCTGGTCGCCTATTACGGCAGCCGCGGGGCGCTCAAGACCATCGACGGCCTCGCGGCCATCGCTCAAGTGACCCGCCAGATCGAGGACGTGCTGAAAGGCATTTGAGGCCGGAAATTAACGTTTGTCTTGAGGTTGACGCGCCAGCGATTCCCTTCTAAAGACAGCGGCAATCTCGGTCGATCAATGGCTGGCTTCAGGAGTGAAACCTCCCGGGGTACGGCCCTGTGCCATTCGTGGCGTGGGGTTCGAGGCGTGAAGACACATAATGGACCATCGGCATAAGCCTTTGGGGTAATTAGGAGAACCGGCGTGGCCCGTATCGCAGGCGTCAATATTCCGACCAACAAGCCCGTGGCGATTTCGCTGCGCTATATCTATGGCATCGGCCCGGTTAACGCCGTGGAAATCTGCACCAAGCTCAGCATCGATCAGGCCAAGCGCGTCAGCGCACTCTCGGACGCCGAGGTTCTGGCGATCCGCGAGGTGATCGACCGCGACTATATGGTGGAAGGCGATCTGCGCCGCGACGTGTCGATGAACATCAAGCGCCTCGTCGATCTCGGCTGCTACCGGGGCCTGCGCCACCGCAAGGGCCTGCCGGTTCGCGGTCAGCGCACCCACACCAATGCCCGCACCCGCAAGGGGCCTGCCAAGGCCATTGCCGGCAAGAAGAAGTAAGGACAGGATCCCATGGCCAAAGAAGCAGCTCGTCCGCGCCGTAAAGAGCGCAAGAACATCTCTTCGGGCGTCGTTCACGTGAACTCGTCCTTCAACAACACGATGATCACCATCACCGACGTCCAGGGCAATGCCATCGTCTGGGCCTCGTCGGGCAAACTCGGCTTCAAGGGTTCGCGCAAGTCGACGCCCTATGCCGCACAGGTAGCCGCCGAGCAGGTGGGCCGTGCCGCCATGGAACACGGCATGCGGACCGTCGAGGTCGAGGTGTCGGGACCGGGCGCCGGCCGCGAATCGGCACTCCGCGCCCTTCAGGCCTGCGGGCTGCAAGTGACCTCGATCCGCGATGTCACGCCCATTCCGCACAATGGCTGCCGTCCGCCCAAGCGCCGCCGCGTCTGACCGATTTCGCCCACGTCCGCATTTCACGGGCTTGATTGATTTATCTTTGTGAAGCCGGTTTCCAGCCCATGGGCGAGTGCCGGACTTTCGACGGGAAAAAATAGATGCATGTAAACCAGAAGAACTGGCAGGAACTGATCCGCCCCTCCAAGCTCGAAGTCCAGCCGGGCCGCGACCGGCGCCGCGTCGCCACCTTCACGGCGGAACCCCTGGAGCGCGGTTTCGGCACTACGCTTGGCAACGCGTTGCGCCGCATCCTGCTGTCCTCGCTGCAGGGCGCCGCTGTCACGTCGGTTCATATCGACGGCGTGCTGCATGAATTCTCGTCCATCGCAGGTGTCCGCGAGGACGTGACCGATATCATCCTGAATATCAAGGAAATCGCCATTTCCATGCAGTCGGAGGCCCCCAAGCGCCTGATGCTGCGCAAGGAAGGCCCGGGCGTGGTGCGGGCTGGCGACATCCAGACCACCGGCGACATCCATGTCTTGAACCCCGAGCATGTCATCTGCACCCTCGACGAGGGTGCCGAAGTGCGCATGGAATATACCGTAAGTTCCGGCAAGGGCTATGTCTCGGCCGACCGCAACCGTCCGGAAGACGCGCCGATCGGACTGATCCCGGTCGATTCGATCTACTCGCCGGTCAAGCGCGTGTCGTTCAAGATCGAGAACACCCGTGAGGGTCAGATTCTCGACTATGACAAACTGATCATGACAGTCGAGACCGATGGCTCGGTCAGCCCCGAGGACGCGGTCGCCTACGCGGCGCGCATTCTGCAGGACCAGCTTTCGGTGTTCATCAATTTCTCGGAACCGTCCAAGGCGGTGATCGAGGAGTCGCGCCCCGAACTCGAATTCAACGCGGCACTCCTCAAGAAGGTCGACGAGCTCGAACTTTCGGTGCGCTCGGCCAACTGCCTGAAGAACGACAATATCGTCTATATCGGCGACCTGATTCAGAAGACCGAAGCCGAAATGCTCCGCACCCCGAACTTCGGACGCAAGTCGCTGAACGAGATCAAGGAAGTCCTCGCCCAGATGGGCCTGCACCTCGGCATGGAAGTGCAGAACTGGCCGCCCGAGAATATCGAAGAACTCGCCAAGAAATACGAACAACACTATTGAGAACGCCGCGGGCGCCATGAGCGTCCGCCTATGAAGGAGTACGGTCATGCGTCATGGTTTCAGGGGCCGCCGGTTCAACCGCACGGCGGAGCATCGTCAGGCGATGTTCGCCAATATGTCGGCGGCACTTATCAAGCATGAGCAGATCGTGACGACACTGCCCAAGGCCAAGGATCTGCGTCCGGTGGTCGAGAAGCTGGTGACGCTGGCCAAGAAGGGCGGGCTCCATGCCAGGCGCCAGGCCATGTCGGTGATCCGCGACGAGACCCAGCTCAAGAAGCTGTTCGACGTGCTCTCGGCACGCTACGCGGCCCGCAAGGGCGGCTACCTGCGCATCATGAAGGCGGGTTTCCGATATGGCGACTCAGCGCCCATGGCGGTCATCGAGTTCGTCGACCGCGACGTCAATGCCCGCGGCCTTGATTCCGGTCCGAGCCAGAAGACCGAAGAACCCGCCGCGGCCGCCGCCTGAGACCATGCGGCAATTGGTTCGTAACGCTGGGGCGGCAGAAATGCCGCCCTTTGTTTTGAGCGTTTATTGCTTCAAGGTAATTGTTTAAGCGGCAATTTGCCCATCCTGATTGAGGCGGACGGCATTTCTCTCCGCTGGCCTGACCTGCTAAATCATGGTTAATGCTGATTCACCAGAACATGACATTGCAGTTTGACATTTTCGGCGCGGCATCATCTCCCTTCGCCAATGTTGGTGAATCGGCGGGTTACCTGCGCTTGGCCCGTGACCGCTTCAACGTGCTGAACTTGTCCTACTGGTTTCTCGGGGCCTCGACGGATATTCCGGACCGCATGACATGGCTCTCCACCTATCATGAAGACTATATGGCGATCTACATGCGTGACTACACGCCGATCAAGGATCGCGCCTTCAACATCTGTTTCCGCCGCCTGTTGCCGCTCGACTGGGCGGAGGCGCGCGAAAACGACGTGACCGTCCGGCATATTCACGATGTGGCGGAGCAGCATGGCGTGGGGCGCCACGGCATATCCTTCCCGATCCGCGAGCATGGCGTGGGAGACGCGCTGTTCTCGGTCAATTTCGAATGCGAGGACCGGCACTGGGCGGAGGTGCGGACCGAACTGGTCAACGGCATCCACCTGTTTGCGCATTATTTCCACTTGCGCATGAAAGAGGTGATCGCGGCAAGTCCGGTGACCTCCGAATTTGACCTGAGCCCGCGCGAGCGTGAAGTGCTGCAATGGGCGGCTGACGGCAAGACGTCGTGGGAAACGGCGCAGTTGCTGGGCGTCAGCGAACGGGCAATCCGGCTTTACACCGAGAACGCCATGAACAAGCTGCGCGCCAAGACCAAGACGCAGGCCGTCGCCATCGCGGTCAAGAACGAGATGCTGCATTGACCCATGGGTTCAGCCGTTGAACACCGTCTCCACCGCCACGATCTCGTGGCTGCCATAGCCGTTGAATAACGTCGTCGTGGCGATGCCATAGGCTCCCAGTGTACCGAATTCGATGAAGTCCTCGTCCTTCAGATCGGCGGGCAGGTCGAGGCGGGCGGGCAGGACGTCGATCGGATCGCAGGTGGGCCCGAAGACTTTCCAGGACTTGGTCTCGCCTTCGAGCACGGCGCCGCCGCGAATGACGCGGAAAGGCGGCTGCAACTCCGGCACCTGCATGAATTCCATGAGACCGCCATAGACGCCATCGTTGATGAAAATGTCGTCGCCATCCGTGCAGACAAGCTTGACGCGGGTCAGCAGTGACATCGATGTGGCAACCAGTCCGCGCCCGGGCTCGCACTCAAGTTCGGGCTCGGTACCCTTGCCGAAGAAGCGTGTTGTGGCTTCCGCAATAGCCGTGAAAAAGGAAGCGAGCGGCCCCGGACGGCTTAAAGGGTAGAAAGCCGGGAAGCCGCCGCCAACATTGAGCTTGCCGATATGCACTCCGGCGCTTTTGGCAATGCGGGCGGCGGCCTCGACGTGGCGCACATAGGTATGGGGATCGCGCGATTGGGAGCCAGGATGGAACGTCAGGAGGGGTACGAAACCACGGTCGCGGGCGTCCTGGAGCAGGGCGATCGCAATGTGTTCGGGGGCCCCGAACTTGGTCGAGAAGTCATGGGCCGACGAGGTGCGCTCGCGCGGCAGGACGAAGCGCACGGCGATCTCGACGTTGGCATCCTGGCCCGCCACATCGGCGATTTTCTGCAGTTCTTCCCGGCAGTCGACGGCGAAGCGGTGGCAGCCGAACTTGCTGTAGGCATCGGCGATCTCGCGCCGCGACTTGACCGGGTTGTGGTAGTGAAACTTTGGCTCGCGCGCCAGGCCGCGGACGAGGGCCATTTCATGCACCGAAGCCACATCCCAATGGGCGAGACCCGCCTCGTTCAGGGTGGCGACGACATCCTTGGCGGGATTTGATT
>JANPCA010000445.1:0-2567 GCA_031430715.1 Hyphomicrobiales bacterium
GGGGATGACCATGCCCATGCCGTCCATGCCGCCGCGCAGGACGACGATCAACAGGCGGGCCTCGGGGTCGGTGTTGGCAAACGCGAAATTGGGCAGGAAGGCCGATGAGAAGAGGGCCGCCGTGACGCCCAGCATGGAGCGGCGCGACATCAGCAGGCGCGATTCCGGGCAACCTTCGCGGGCCGCCCCGATGAGATGCGGGGAAACAGCGCTGTCGTCGTGATGATCGTCGTGACCGGCCATTGCTACCTCCGCTGGAATTCGGGAATCATGAAGATCATCGCCAGTCCGTCCTGCAGGTCCGGGGCCTGGGCGATGGCGCGCCTTGAGGCGTTCGACAGTTGCTGGCCGAACAGGCGGTCGGCCAGATAGGACGCTGAATGGCTGTAGGGTTCGATCTGCTGCAGCGACCAGGCATTCAGTTGCGCGGTCTCAAGCCGGATGCGCATGGCATCGGGACCCATCCAGTAGATGCTCTCGTCGGAATAGCCATCGGGTGCCGGGCGCTCCCAAGGCCTATGGCGGAGTGCCCCCAGCGTTTCGCTGAAGGGCCAGCGGTCGCTTGCGGCATAGAGCCTTTGCAGGGCGCGCATTTCGGCCACCTGCAGTTCATAGGGGGTGCGCAATTTGTGGAGCGGCGTGGACCAGGCCTCGGGCAGGTCGATCAGGGCCTGGGCCACCGCCTTGAGATTGCCGTGGCTCTGGCGATAGGCTTGCGCCAGTGGCTCCACCATTTCAGGCGCCGGTTCGTCGGTGATGAAATGCCGGACCAGCTTGAAGGCCAGGAACTGGGCGGTGGAGCGATGGTTGGCCAGGGCCGCGAACACGGCTTCGCCCTGCTTGATGCCGGTGTCGGCATAGGATTTTCCGAGGATCGTCTGGGCGTGCGGTTCATGCCAGTCGCGGCGGAAGAGGAACTGGCCGCGGATGGCGGGCCTGCCGCCGTTGTAGTGGCCGTCGGCCTCCCAGCCGCGCACGAAGGACCAGCCCGAGATCACCCGCGCCAGGCCCTCGATGTCGGCCTCGGTGTAGCCGCCGCCCACACCCAGCGTGTGCAGTTCCAGAAGCTCGCGGGCGAGATTGTGGTTGAGCCCGGCGCCCCAGCTGATCCCGGTCGGCGAGGTCGGCCCGATCGAACTGTCATTGTCGAGGTATGTGAGCATGGCCGGATGCCTCATCACGCCGGTCAGCATGGACTTGAAGGAGCCCAGGACATTCTTGCGGATGACATCGCGCTCCAATTGCCCGATGGTGGCGCGGATGGCGCCGTCCTTGTTGATGGACATGGAGAAGTGATTGGAGAAGAACAGGACGAGACGCTCGACGAAGCCGATTTCCGGCTTCAGATGCTGCGCAAGCCTGGCGCTCAGTTCCTTTTCCTTCAGGCCGTTCTCGATGTCGAAATCGGTGTGAACGCCCTGGCAGGCCTCCACATAGGACGCCATGCTGGGGTTGGTGACCAGTGCGATGCCCGGCGTGTTGAGTTCGGTCTCAAGGGCGGCCTTGGCGTCAGCACCGATGCGGGTAATGCCGCCCGGCTTGGCGCCCAGTCCAAAACGGTTGAACGCGATGTGCGCGCGGCTGACCTGATCCTCGGTTAGAGCCATAATTCCCCTCCAGGCGCCGTTGCTCGGCCTTCAACTACGTCGGACTTCCGTTAACGGCTGTTTAACAGGGAGCCGTAAACCGGAAGTTGAGAGTATCAGTGCGATTCGTGTCGTGTTTGTGGCAAGTTTGCAGTGCTGGCCGCCGCCATGACGGCGGTGCAAATCGCCTTGCCCAATCCCCGGCCGCGATAGTCATAGGCAACGAAGACCCGCTTCAATTCGCAAATGCCCGGCGCAATGTGGCGGTAGGCACCGCAGCCCGCCACGGCGTCACCATCGCGCGTCAGAAAGGCGCGGCCTGACGGAGGACCGTATTTGTCCGCCAGGTTGCGCAATTCGGCAGCGAGGTCTTGCGCTCCGAAAGCGGCTTCCATCATGTCTTCGTGGCCCGCGTAACGCTCCCGGCACCATTCGACATAACGGGTCATCAGATCGCCCAGGGCCGCGTAGTCGGCACTGGATGTGGCGGGGGTTATGAGCATCGGCGAAGACTCCCGGTTGGCTGCTCAGGGTCAGGTGCGGCGCTTGTCCTCGATATCGGGCGCCCGGGGGAACCGCGATTGCAGGTCGCGGTCGGTGACGCTCATGTGGTTCCGCGTATATTGCTCGGAAGCCTCGCGCAGCGGCTGGAAATCCCAGGGGAAACGCGCCCCCCGCTTCAGGGCCTCGAACATCATCAGGCGCGACTGCTGGCTTTCCAGCACTTGCGCATGGATGCGGGGGATATCGAACTTGGCCTCGACTTCGGCCCTGAACTGCCCGGCGAGCGAATTAGAAGCCGCCACGTTCGCCAACTCGTTGGGATCGCCGTCAAGATTGAAAAGCTGGTCGGGATCGCTCGGGGTGTGGATGAATTTCCAGGGGCCGCGGCGCAGCATGTACATGGGGGCGATGGCGCCCTCCGCCAGATATTCGCCCCAGGCGGTGCCCTCGCCGTCCTCATGAGCACCCATCAGCAGG
>JANPCA010000446.1:0-6493 GCA_031430715.1 Hyphomicrobiales bacterium
CCTCAAGAAACTGGTGACGCGCTCGGGCGAGCCGATCGTCCGCAACGCCATGAAGCAGGCGATGCGCATCATGGGCAAGCAATTCGTCCTTGGACGGACGATCGACGAGGCGCTCGCGGTGGCCAAGCCGCACGAGGCCGAGGGCTACCGCTTCTCCTTCGACATGCTGGGTGAGGCCGCCTTCACCATGGACGACGCCAAACGCTATTACGCGTCTTACGAGGCTGCGTTGCGCACC
Source organism: Hyphomicrobiales bacterium (assembly GCA_031430715.1). Lineage (GTDB taxonomy): Bacteria > Pseudomonadota > Alphaproteobacteria > Rhizobiales > Aestuariivirgaceae > Aestuariivirga. The sequence goes on from JANPCA010000446.1 coordinate 239, forward strand.
ATCGGCGCCAAGACCAAGGGCGAGGATATTTTCGCCCGCGCCTCGATCTCGGTAAAGCTTTCGGCGCTGCATCCGCGCTACGAGGAGAAGCAGGAGGCGCGGGTGATGGCGGAGCTTCTGCCGCGCGTGGCGGAGCTGGCCGTTCAGGCCAAGGCTCTAAATGTCGGCCTCACCATCGATGCGGAAGAGGTGAACCGGCTCGATCTCTCGCTCGAACTCTTCGGGCGCCTCGCACAGGATGAGCGGTTGGCGGGATGGAACGGCCTCGGGCTGGCGGTACAGGCTTATTCGAAGCGGGCCAAGCCCACGCTGGAGTGGTTGGCGGGCGTGGCGCAAGCGACAGGCCGCGTGCTGCCGGTGCGCCTCGTCAAAGGCGCCTATTGGGATACGGAGGTAAAGCGCGCCCAGGAACAGGGCCTTCTCGCCTATCCGTTGTTCACGCGCAAGGTCTCCACCGATGTCAGCTATCTCGCCTGCGCCAAATATCTCTTGTCGCGCCGCAATCAATTCTATCCGCAGTTCGCCACCCACAATGCCCATTCGCTCGCCGCCATCTCGGTGATGGCGGGGAACGACCGGCGCTTCGAATTCCAGCGCCTGCATGGCATGGGGCAGGCGCTCTACGAGCAGGTGGTGGGCGCTGCCAAGATGAACCAGCCGTGTCGCATCTATGCGCCGGTGGGGAGCCATGAGGACCTGCTGGCCTATCTGGTGCGGCGGCTGCTCGAGAACGGTGCCAACACCTCCTTCGTCAACCGCCTGGCCGATGACGAGGCGCCAATCGCCGATATCATCGCCGATCCGGTGGTGGAGGTGGGCAAGCTTGCCGGCGTGCCGCATCCGCGCATTCCGCAGCCCGCCGATATTTTCGCCGGTCGCAAGAACTCAAAGGGTATGGCGTTCTGGGATGACGCCACGCGGGCGCGGATCGCCAGCGGCGTCGAATTGGCACTGGCGAAACCCTTCGAGGCTTCGGCCCTCATCGACGGCCAGCCGGACATGACCGGCCCCTTGCGCCGTATCACCTCGCCCCATGACCGGCGGATGGAGATCGGCCAGGTGTGGGAGGCGGATGAGAAGGCCGTGGCCCGCGCCCTGGCATCCGCCGCGGCAGCGCAGATGGATTGGGACTTGGCGGGCGGTGCATCGCGGGCGGTGGTGCTGGAAAAGGCCGCCGATCTCTATGAAGCGAACACCGAACGCTTCGCGGCATTGCTGGTGCGCGAGGCGGGCAAGTCCTTCGACAACGCCATCGCCGACCTGCGCGAGGCCGTCGATTTCCTGCGCTACTACGCCGTACAGGCGCGGACCGAATTCGATGGCGCACTGGTGCTCCCGGGGCCGACGGGCGAGCGCAATGAAATCTCGCTGCATGGCCGCGGCGTCTTCGCCTGCATCTCCCCCTGGAATTTCCCATTGGCGATCTTCACCGGGCAATTGGCGGCGGCCTTGGCAGCGGGAAACAGCGTCGTATCGAAGCCCGCCGAGCAGACGCCGCTGATCGCCTATGAGGCGGTGCGGCTGCTGCATCAGGCTGGTGTGCCGCTCCAGGTGCTGCAACTCATTCCGGGCGACGGCGCCAGGATCGGCAAAGTGTTACTCGCCCATCCGGCTCTGGCTGGTGTGGCCTTCACCGGATCGAACGAGACGGCGGCGATCATCAACCGGGCGCTGGCGGCGCGCGATGGCGCCATCCCGACGCTCATCGCCGAGACCGGCGGCATGAATGCCATGATCGTCGACTCGTCCGCACTCCCCGAGCAGGCGGTGCGCGATGTGCTGGCGTCGGCCTTCGACAGCGCCGGCCAGCGCTGTTCGGCGGCCAGGCTGCTGTTCGTCCAGGATGATGTCGGCGACAGGGTCATCGCCATGCTCAAGGGCGCCATGGCGGAACTCAAAACCGGCGATCCCATGGACTATGCCACCGACGTCGGCCCGGTCATCGACGAGGACGCGCGCGCCATGCTTGAGGCGCACAAGGCCCGCATGCGGTTAGAGGCGAAAACCATTATCGATCTGAAGCTTGGCAGCGAATGTTCGCACGGCACTTTCGTGGCACCCGCAGCCTTTGAACTGGCCTCGATCTCGGTCTTGAAGCGCGAAGTCTTCGGACCGATCCTGCATGTGGTGCGCTTTGCCGGCGACCGGCTGCCAGAGGTCTGCGAGGCGCTGAACGGAACCGGATTCGGGTTAACCCTGGGCCTTCACACCCGCATCGAAACCACCGCCGCCGAGGTGCGCCGCCGCTGCCGGGTCGGCAATATGTATGTGAACCGCAACCAGATTGGCGCGGTGGTGGGTGCTCAACCCTTCGGCGGTGAAGGCCTGTCAGGCACCGGTCCCAAGGCCGGCGGTCCCCATTACCTGCACCGCTTCGCCACCGAACGCGTCTGCTCGACCGATACCACGGCCTCGGGCGGCAACGCGGCACTGATGTCGATGTGAATCAGAGGGCCGAAAGCTCTTCGATGACGGTTTCGATCTTCTGGCGCTCAGCGGCACCGAGCGGCGACTGCGGCGCGATTGGGTCGCCCACTGCATAGCCCTGGAACTGCAACCCGGCCTTGACGCAAGCGGCGAGATTGTATTGTGCGAAAACCTCGTTGATGCGCCACAGCTTGCGCTGCAGGCCCATGGCTTCGTCCCATTTTCCAGCCTTGCACAAATTGTAGAGTGCCACACTCTGCTTGGGCAAAAGGCAGGCCGGTCCCGCCATCCAGCCGACGCCGCCGATCATCATCACCGCGGCCGGGATATGGGATGAAGCCGCAAAGACCTGTAGCCGGCCCTCGCAGCGGTTGATGATGGACAGCAGGCGGCCGGTGTTGACCGACGCATCCTTGATGTAACGGATGTTGGGATGATCGGCGAGGCGGCTGATGACATCGAGCGTCAGGTCGCTGCGCTGGAACTGCGGATTGGTGTAGATGACGACCGGCAGATCGACGGCATCGGCAATCGCCAGGAAATAGCTCTCGACCTGGTCTGGCGTCAGCGGGAAATAGGCTTCCAATATGGCCAGAATTCCCGACGCCCCAAGCCGCTGGTATTCCTTGGCTTGGCGCACGGCCTCGCTTGTGGTGGTCGATGCGACACCTGGGACCACCGGTACACGGTTCTGGGCTGCCTCAATGGCCAGGGCGGCAATCGCGGTGCGCTGGATGCTATCGAGATAGGCGAACTCCCCGGTCGACCCCAGCGGCGTCAGACCGTGCACGCCCTGCGCAATCAAGCCGGTCACCAATCGCTGGAGTACATGGCTCCGGACATGCCCACTGTCATCCATGGGCGATACGAGATACGGAAAAACCCCATGAAAATCCGTCATTGCAATCTCCCCAAGCCGAGGCGGCGGTAATGTTAACACAAAGCAAGCACGGCTCCACAAACTTTGCCTGAACCTCTAAGGACAATCTGAACGATTAGCGGATAATGCTGGCCTCATGACGAGGCTCATGAATTTCGAACCGCGCAGCGAACCCAGGGAGGCCTTTGTGTCCTTCGAGGATGCAACGCTCTATCTTGAAAAGATGGCGCGGGTGTTCATGGTCCGCCATTTCTCCTATTGGAGTGTCAGCCTGTCACACGGCATGCCCGATCAGGTGACCTGGATCGCCACCTATGATCCGGCCTATATGGCGCATTACATGGGGCGCTATACGCCACTCGGCGATCCGGCCTTCGAAAGTGGCGGCGCCAGGCCCGGCGTCATCGACTGGTCGGAACTCAATGCCCAGGACGAAACCGCGTTTGAAATCCAGGCGGCGGCGGCCCGTTACGGCATTGCCAAGAACGGGTTATCCTATCATTTCAAGGATGGACCGGACCGCAACATCATGTTCTCGGTCAACGTCGAATGCCTTGAGGGACAATGGCCCGAGGAAAAAGCCAGAATCATCGGCGCCTTCTGCGGTTTCGCCTATTATTTCCACAGCCGGGCGCGGCAGATGGTCGAATCGCGGCGCGTGGCGGCGTAGTGCATTGCAGGTTCCGATGCGTGGCACCGGAACCTGGCAGCGAGAACGATTTCCATTGCGATCAACCAGGACTCTCCGGTCGGTCATGATCCGCGAAAGCGGACCATCCAAACTGCCGCGTGGCCAGAATGGTTCCTCCGCTTTCGCGGAGGATGACGAACTTCCTAGCTGATTCAATCAATTCGGGATCGGCTCTGGAACCTCACGGGAACTGACGGATCGCGACGCCAGTGGGGGTGTTCAGGGGATTGTCGGGGTTCACGTCGGCGAGGATGATCTGGTCATAGTCGCTTGAGACCTGGATCTTGAATTCCCAGCCGCAGCCCACGCCGCAGGACAGGCCTGCCGTTCCCTGGCCATTATTGCCGAGCGAGGTGATCGAAATGGGATTTCCGGTGGTCGTCGCCGTGGCGCAGCCGGTGCTGTGGTTGTCGATAGTGGCGGTGCCGTTGCCGGAGGTGTTGAGTTTGAATGTCACGAACATCGAGTGGCTGCCGCAGCCGGTGTTACCGTGCAGAACCATCGACCAGTGGCCCGCAAGCATGCTGATGGACGCTGCTTGAGCGGGGGCTGGCAAGATTGTCATCTGGCCGGCAATCATGAGAGCCGAAAGCAACGGGACGCCGGCGTTCCGTATCGATTTCTTCATGGCAATTCCTCCTTCAAACCACTGTGGACGTTTGGCGGCCGTTTCCGGACGTGGAAGCCGCCGCCTGTTCCGGAAGTTGAACGGCGCAGGGACCGCGGGGGCCGATCATGACAAAGCCGGGTCATGGATTGATCGCCGCCATATCTCGCGCAACATCTCCCAGACTCGTCATGATAACAAAATATTGACCAGACTGCACGCCGAATTAAATCGTTTGGTTGACGGCATCAATTGCCCTTGCGCAGCACGATGCCGCGCTCCACTGCGTTGCGGCCGAATTTGTCGCGCAATTTATCGATCGCCAATTCGGCGCGGGCCTGGGTGGCAACATGGCTGTCGAGGGTTAATGTCTCGCTTTCGGCCTTGGCTTCCGCCAAATTGGTGATGCCGACACCGATCAGGCGGAACCGGGCGCCGGTTGCCTCGCGCTTCAAGAGCGGTGCAGCGGTCTCGAAGATGCGGGCCGCGAGCTGGGTGGGCTCGTCCAGGCTGGCGTTGCGGGTGCGGGAGTGGAAATCGCCAGTTTTCAGCTTCAAGACGATGGTGTGGCCCGCCATGCCCTCGGCCTTGGCGCGGCGCGAGACTTTTTCGGCGAGCAGCCAGAGAATGCGCTCGAGTTCGGCGGCCTCCGAGATGTCGCTGTTGAAGGTGGTTTCGGCGCTGATGCTTTTCGAGTGGTCGCCAACCGAGACATGACGGTCATCCTCGCCCCGCGACAGATGGTAGAGCCTAACGCCGAGACTGCCGAAGCGTTTCATCAAATCGGCCTTGTCCATGGCCTGAAGCTGGGCGATCTGGGTGATGCCGCCCTTGGCCAGTTGCTCCTGCATGGCCTTGCCGACGCCCCAGATGAAGCCCACCGGCTTGCTGGCCAGAAAGCCCAAGGTCTCGGTCCGGCCCAACACCGAGAAGCCGCGTGGCTTTTCGAGGTCGGAGGCGCTCTTGGCCAGGAACTTGTTGTGCGACAGGCCGACGGACGCGGTGATGCCGATTTGGCTGTGGATGCGGCCGATCAGGCGGGCCAGGGTGAGGGCCGGGCTCATGCCGTGCAGCCTGGCGGTGCCGGTCAAGTCAAGGAAGGCCTCGTCGATGGAGAGGGGTTCGACCAACGGCGTCACGTCCATCATCATGGCACGGACAGCGCGGCCCGCATTCACGTATTTCGCCATGTCCGGCTTGATGACGACAGCGTCCGGGCAAAGCGCCAGGGCCTTGAACATGGGCATGGCCGAACGGACGCCGCGGATGCGCGCCACGTAGCAGGCGGCAGACACGACGCCGCGCACACCGCCGCCAACGATCACCGGCTTGTCGGCAAGATCGGGATTGTCGCGCTTTTCGACCGAGGCATAGAAGGCGTCGCAATCGATGTGGGCAATTGACAGATCATGCAATTCCGTATGGCGCACCAGCCGCGGACTGCCGCAGAACCGGCAACGGCGCTCTTCGCCTGAAACAGCGCTGAAGCAATCGCGGCAGAAGCCCGGTGTCGCGGCAATGTCGTCCATGAAACCAATACTAGCCAGTTGCGCGCTTCTGGGGAACACTGCGCCGCGAGGTCAATGCCGTCAGACAGGGAGATTGCGGGAATGTACAAGCTTTACAACGTCAAGGCCTGGGGTTCGATTG
>JANPCA010000447.1:0-10859 GCA_031430715.1 Hyphomicrobiales bacterium
ACCGGCTCGTCACGTCACATCTGGGCCCGCGATCCGAGTATCGCAAACAAAGAGGCCGTATACATGACTGCTCCACGTCCAAGCCACCAGGCGCCAAAACCCTTGCCAAGCGGAGGCCGTCCATACATGACGGTACGGAGACAATTGTTCCAACGTGGTGGAATTCATTCTGGCATAGGGCGCCGCAATGCGTTGAAGACGGCTCGATGAAAGCGTTGGTCCTGGGGGCGGGCATCGCCGGCATCACGACGGCCTATGAACTGAACCGCGATGGCCATGAGGTGACGGTGATCGACCGGGAAGCGGAGCCGGCGGCGTTCACCAGCTATTCCAATGCGGGACTGTTCGCACCCGGCCATGCCTATGCATGGTCCTCGCCGGCCGCCCCCGGCATCCTGCTGCGCTCGCTGTGGAAGGGCGATCAGGCCCTGCGCTTCAAGTTCAGCGCCGACCCGAGGTTCTGGACGTGGATGTGGCGCTTCTGGGGGCAGTGCACGGCCGAGCGCGCCGCCCTCAACACGGCCCGCAAGGTGAAACTGTGCAACTATTCCCTGGCCGTGTTCCACGAGACTGTGAAGCGCACCGGTGTTGATTTCGACGGGCGGAGCGGCGGACTGCTCTATCTCTACCGGTCCGAGGCGGCGCTTGAAAAGGCCTCCACCAAGTCGCGCATCCTCAGCGACAACGGCTGCCGCATCGAGACGCTGGACCGTGACGGCGTGGCCAGGGCCGATCCGGCCCTGGGGCCAGTGAAGGACACATTGGCCGGAGCGCTCTACGCGCCCGATGACGAGAGCGGCGACTGCCGGCTCTTCGCCCGCAACATGGGGCGGTGGCTGCAAGGACAGGGTGTGACCTTCAAGTTCGGAACGGCGGTGAGCGGATTTGAATCGGAGGGCGGCCGCATCCTGGCGGTGAACACCGGCAAGGGCCGGGAGACGGCGGACGTCATCGTGCTCTGCCTCGGCGTCTACTCAGCGCATTTGGCGAGGCCTTTGGGCCATGACCTGCCGATCTATCCGGTGAAGGGCTATGCCATGACCGCACCCGTGGCAGGCCGCAACAATCCGCCCACCATCGGCGGCGTCGACGAGGCAACACTGGTTGCCTATGCGCCCTATGGCGATCGCATCAGGGTCACCGCGACGGCGGAGTTCTCCGGCTATGGACGCGGCCACAAGCCCAAAGATTTCGCCACGATGCTGGCCACCATGAAGGGGCTGTTTCCGGACGGTGCGGATTGGGCCAAAGCCAGCTATTGGGCGGGCCTTCGCCCCATGACGCCGGAGGGAACGCCGATCCTTGGGGCCTCGGCCATGAAGAACCTGTGGTTCAACACGGGGCAAGGCCACATGGGCTGGACCATGAGCCATGGCGCGGCACGCATCACCGCCGACCTGATCGCCGGAAAACACCCGGAGATTTCACTCGAGGGTATGACTGCCGTTAGGTAATCGAGTGCCTCATTGCCGCCTCATATGGCTCTATGGTGCCTTGCAATAAGAATGGCGGGGACGTTGCGTAATGAAACGAGCGGGTGTGGCCATTCTGGCCGGAGCCATGGCGGGACTGATCGGGCTTTCGGCGGTAGCCGAGGCCAAGACGCAAACCGGAATGGCTTCCTACTATAAAAAAGGCAAACGCACCGCCAATGGCGAGCGCTTCAATCCCAACGGCTATACGGCGGCGCACCGCACCCTGCCCTTCGGCACCAGGGTTCTGGTCACCAATTTAAGGAACGGCAAGTCGGTCATCGTGCGCATCAATGACCGCGGCCCCTTCATCCGCAACCGGGTCATCGATCTGAGCCTCGGCGCGGCGCGCGTGGTGAATCTCACAGGCTCGGGCGTGGCCAGGGTCAAGGTCGTGCCGCTTGAGTAATTGTTCCAAGTCCGGCTGATCAATTCGTAACTCTGGATCGTCTTGATTTTCCACCTGCAAGCGAAGTTGCGGGGAGGGTGCCTCGCGCCAGCGCGGCGGGTGGGCAGCCGCCCATGCCGGGCCGCCAGCGTGCGAACGGCGGCGCGAAACGGTCTGGGATAGGAATGATTTGCCGGGCAATCAACAACATCGCGCTTCTCCTCGCCGCAACCAATGGTGCCGCCGCGCAGCTGACTTATTGTCCGCCCGCAAGCAGGTCACTTGGATTCAAGTTAATCTGTTGCCCGGCGGCATGCTGGAGAGGATTCTTGGCAAGCGCGAGACCATGGTGAACTCGATCCACCGCCAGGGCATCAAGCGTCTGGCGCCGGGACTGGCGGTCGAAGCGACAGCCCCCGACGGCATCATCGTAGCCGTCTCGGTCAGGGACGCCAAGACCTTCGCCTTCGGCACCCAATGGCACCCCGAGTTCAAGGCGCTCAACAATCCGGATTCGGTGAAATTGTTCGCGGTTTTTGGCGATGCGGTCAGGGTGCATGCGCGGAAACGTAACGCTCCGCTGAAGCAGAGCGCGTAGCACTTTACGAGTTCCGCCCTTATAGTATACTCAGTTCAAAAATGGGACTCAGCTAGCAGAATTTTTTGAAAACACTCAAGAACGACTCGTGGAATGAACTCTGACTTGTCTAAGTAAACTGTCTGAACCAAATGCCGCCTCAAATTTCCAGTCCTTTTCTTCTCAATTTCTAAGAGTGGCGGAAATGTCTTTAGAAGCAGCCCCTCGAGGTCGTGACCGCGCATATGGAAGTAGGACTTTGGAAGTTGTAGTTTGAAGTCACCACAATAACGCTCCTCCACATTCTCTACAGTCTCGTCTTCGTTCAAAATAGACTCTGCGACCTCACTTGCAGCAGACTGCCAACAGAGCAGCTCTGCCCGAAGAAATTCACTATAACTCAATTTCTTCCAATCTCCCAATAGCTTACTGGATTTCCTTAAGTTTGGCTCGCGCAGCATCAAAGCTGCTATCGCGAGGGGATCAAGCACAACATTCTCATTTGAATGCCGTCTTTCATGACCCATCACGACCATTCTACCTACATGCTGATTGCAGCCATCCCAATCGACCAGGCCAAACACCGACTGATTGCCGCAAGAAGTCAGGTTTTCAACCAAACTCCTAACGACTGATGAACCTGTATTCACGTCATCGCCAGTCGTCTCTCTCCTGATGCCCGTTCCTATAAAGTCCAGCGTTCGATCACTCTCAATTCTTGACTTTAGACAGCGATAGAAGCCATCACACAGTTCACCGTCAATCGGATTCTCCACAAAAACTTGACGCCTTGCCGTCCAATTAAGTGATAAGGTCGGCACCCCAGCAGTCAATTGATTCATGACGGAGCTTTTGGACGCCTTCCGAATTATCGGACTCTCCTGTACCATGATCCGGATTGAATCCTCTTCCACAAGCGCGACGGTTGTGGGACTGTGAGTTGTTAGCAATACATAAGAGCCTTCTCGGTCCACGAATTCTCGCTTAACCGCGTTCAAAAATCTCTGAACCATTTGTGGATGTAGATGGGCGTCAGGTTCATCCATTAGAAATAACTTCGTTCGCAATTTTGACCGCTGAGACATGAAAACCATTACGGACAAAGTGACGAGGACTTTCTCGCCCGAAGAGATATATTGCGAGCTTACAGTTTTTCCTGTCCTACAGTCTTTCAAGTTCAAGTTGTAGGACATCGGGACAAAAGCGTGACTTCTTAGCGGAGGAGCCGAAACTTGAAACGGCAGTGCGGCCTCAGCTAATATCCTATTTAAGACATCCCAGGGTGGTTTTCCGAACTCAGCCAAAATAGCTTCTGGAGTTATTCCAATGTCAATTGCCGAAGCTTCCATCAACCGATATAGAGCGAACAACATGGGCAGCGATCCACTCAAGTGGCCTTCCAAATGTTGCCACACATATTGAGGAGTGAGGTGTAAAAGCAAATTTCCCCAGTCACCATTAAGTAGTTCGGTGAAGGGTTTACCGTTCGCCCATACTAGATTTCTTTCAAAATCGACTTTATCGATGTTGAACGCACTTTGAGCCGCTTTGATGGCCGATGAAATAACTTCTTCTTGTTTAATCCCGCCTTCCAATTTTACAATCCACTCAGAATTTGAGTAGAAAACGTCGTCGCCCGTCATTTCAACGTCTGTTACTCTGATCCGTGGCTCTCTTAAGAAATCGGGTAAACTCCCATACAAATTCTTAGTTATTTTTGATCCGAGGGCCTGTGCGATTGCGATTAGGAGCTGAGACTTTCCAACACCATTCGGTCCAGTGATTACACAGAATTTTGGAATATCTTCCCAGCTAAATTCAGTTAACGCGCCCAGTTTGTTCGTCAGTTGGATTTTCAATCTTCACCCAATTTAACTTCAATGATATAGCAGTTCTGCGAAATTGCCACAATCTCACAACATGCTCGGCAGCACCCTATCCGGAGGGTTGTGGCCGTCAACCCAGGTCTTGATGTTGATAATCACCTTCTCGCCCATGTCGATGCGGCCTTCGATGGTGGCCGATCCCATGTGCGGCAGGAGCACGGCTTTCTTGGCTTTGAGCAGGCGCGGGTTGACGGCGGGCTCGTGCTCGAACACATCCAACCCCGCACCGCCCAGTTCGCCCGCCTCCAGCATGCGGGCCAGCGCGTTCTCGTCGATCACTTCGCCGCGCGCCGTGTTGACGATGATCGCCTCCTTCTTCATCAGCTTGAGGCGCCTGGCCGACAGCAGGTGATAGGTGGCCGGCGTATGCGGGCAGTTGATCGAGACGATGTCCATGCGCGCCAGCATCTGGTCGAGGCTTTCCCAATAAGTCGCCTCGAGTTCCTCCTCGATCTTGGGCGTCACCGGCTTCCTGTTGTGATAATGAATCTGCAGTCCGAAGGCCTTGGCGCGCCTGGCCAGTGCGGTTCCGATGCGGCCCATGCCGATGATCCCCAAGCGCTTGCCCCAGATCCTCGAACCCAGCATCCAGGTCGGCGACCAGCCTTGCCAGCTGTTGTCGAGGCCGATCACCTTGGCGCCCTCGATCAGGCGGCGCGACACGGCCATGATCAGCGCCATGGTCATGTCGGCCGTGTCCTCGGTCAGAACCCCCGGCGTATTGGTCACCGTGATGCCGCGCGACAGGGCCGTCTCGACGTCGATGTTGTCGACGCCCGTGCCGAAATTGGCGATGAGCTTCAACTGCTCGCCCGCCTGCATCAGCACCGCCTTGTCGATACGGTCGGTGACGGTCGGCACCAGCACCTCAGCGGTCTTCACCGCCTCGATCAATTCGGCCTTGGACATGGCGTCGTCCGAGGCATTGAGCCTAGTGTTGAACAGTTCCATCATCCGCGTCTCCACCACATCGGGTAGCTTGCGGGTGACGACGACGAGGGGCTTGCGTTTGGTCATGGACTTCGAGGGCTCCGTTATCAGGTCTTGACGCAATCTTAACCCTGCCGGGGCAATCGTGTCATGATAAACAAGGAGGCGGACGGGGCCGCGGGGGGAATTCGAGATATCATGGCGCAAATCCTGGCCGGGAAGCGGCGTTTGGGCTCCATCATTCTGGCGCTGGCCTGTCTTGGCGTGGCGGGTGCTGCCGCTTGGTCGTTTTTTGGCGCGCGTCCTGATTCGCAGGCCTCCACCACGCCAGGCGAGACCACCGCTTCCACCGGCATGGCGGCGAAATCCCTGGGTCCGTCGGGCCTGCCCATCCCGCGTTTCGTTTCGCTCAAAGCTGAGAAGGTCAATGTGCGCCGAGGGCCTTCGAGCGAGCATCCCGTCGCCTGGGTTTTCCAGCGCAAGGGCTTGCCGGTCGAAATCGTCGCCGAGTTCGACACCTGGCGCCGCATCCGCGATTCGGACGGGGCCGAGGGCTGGATCCTGCAAAACATGCTGGCCGGCAAACGCACCGCCATGATGGCGCCGTCGCGCGCCGGGCAGACCATCCCGCTCTATGGCGGCCCCAACGCGGCCAGCGGACTGGTGGCGAAACTCAGTGCTGGCGTGGTGGCCGACATTGGCGGTTGCAGCGGCGACTGGTGCGAACTAACCGCCGGCGGCTATGACGGCTTCGTCGAACAGTCGCAGCTCTGGGGCGTCTATCCGGGCGAGGACGTGGATTAACCCCCGAACCCATCCCAGAACGCCTTTGCCTTGGCGAAGAAGCCCTCGGATTCCGGCGAATTGTTGCGCGCTTCCTTTTCGAAATCGCGCAGCAATTCGCGCTGGCTTGAGCCCAAAGGCTCCTGGCGCTGCTTGGGTTTAAGGCGATGCCATGTTAGCATTATTCCGATCTGTGGCTTATTTCGTAAGTGGAGAGAATCCAATGAAAATCAAAACCGTCATCCACGAGGCCGAAGAGGGTGGATATTGGGCCGAAGTTCCGGCGATTCCCGGCTGCGCCACGCAGGGCGAGACGATGGAGGAACTCCTGGCCAATCTGCGCGAAGCCATCGAGGGCTGCCTGTCCATCGACATCGCGCCGGCGGCACCGGGGGGAAAGGAGCGCATCCTGGATATCGCGGTGTGAAGGCTGTCTCCGGCCGAGAGCTTGCCAAGTTGATCGAGCGCAAGGGCTGGACACTGCTGCGCGTGGCGGGAAGCCACCACATCTATGGCAAACCCGGAAGCGTGGTCCGGCTGACAATCCCCATCCATGGCAGCCGGCCGCTGAAGACCGGCTTGCAAAAACACCTGATGAAACTGGCCGGCATTGGCGAGGGCGAACTTTAGACCGCTACCCCCGAACCCATCCCAGAACGCCTTCGCCTTGGCGAAGAAGCCCTCGGATTCCGGCGCTGTTGATGGCGGAATAATATGGCCGAACCGTATTCAGGGATTGCAGCGAACTACTCGGTCAGCCACAACTGCGCGTTACATAGTTCTGTTCGCTCCTGTGCCAACCTGAAACTGACTCCTGCACATGCCGAAACACGGGAAAGCCATAGCATCCTATCTACAGAACAATTCATCAACCGTGTTCGGGATCGTTCTGGCAGCGACATTTTTTGTTGTTGGATTCTATGTCCCTGTTCCGATCTCCAACCTTGTTCAACTCGGGTCTTCCGATCTCGCCGCTCTGATTGAAACTCTACCGGTGTTCGGGAATGGTTTCACGCCTTGGGTTTTCGCAATTCTGATAGTAGAAACGATACTGATCGCCTTCCGGGGGTTAAAGAACTCGGAACTTGCAAAGAAGGGATATGTCGATCCATTCTGCCGCCCTGTCATTGCTTTAGCCGTTGCAGTGTCATTTGCCACCTCGATTGACTTGGTCCAGGATTTGCTTTCCGTATATGCTCCCGAGAGTGACGCCACCTTCTCGGACATATTTTCCGCCGCTATTTCATTGACTGCGGGAACGGCGGTCATCGTTCTCCTCGGCAGGTGGATTGAATCACGCATACCGGAATTCGGATTATGGCTTTTGCTTGGGATCGCCGGTCTTTCGGACGTACATCTAAACCTGGAAAATTTGACCGAAGCATTTTTTGTGGGCGCAGTATCCGGCAATCAAGTGATGGTTATAGCTGCGGTGACATTGGCTCAATTGGCCGCTTGTTGCTGGCTGCTTCAAGTCCGTAGGAAGGCCGGCGGCCCTGGAGAGGCTGCTTATTTTCTCCCATGGCTCTTTGCCATGTGGTTACCGAGCTATGCGAACGCGCTTTTGCCCGCCTCGTGGACCGCGACCACGGCATGGCAGATGTTTTGGAATGAGTATGGGACCGCAGTGGTGGCGGTGGAGCAGGCCGTCGTGTTACTTTTGGTTACCGGCATCTATTTCATCCGGCACCGAAGGTGGCACCTGCTTGTGTGCACGCTCACCGGCTGTTTGGTGATCTTGCTTTTGTCAGTGTTGTTGGAAGCCAATAATCGGGGGCAATCGATCCTGAGCGGGTTCCACATGGTGATTGTGGCCGCTGCTGCCAGCCGTATGTTGGCGGGATTTCGCAATGTCAGACCGACGTAAGACTCGCGATCACGCCTCTCGCCGGAGATTCCTCCCTACCCCCCGAACCCATCCCAGAACGCCTTTGCCTTGGCGAAGAAGCCCTCGGATTCCGGCGAATTGTTGCGCGCTTCCTTTTCGAAGTCGCGCAGCAGCTCGCGCTGCCGCCTCGTCAGATTGACCGGGGTTTCGACCGCCACCTGGATATACATGTCGCCCGACTGCGACGAGCGCAGCACCGGCATGCCCTTGGCTTTCAGGCGGAACTGCTTGCCGGTTTGGGTTCCTTCCGGAACCGTGACGCGGGCCTTCTTGCCGTCGATGGTCGGCACCTCGATTTCGCCGCCCATGGCCGCGATGGTCATCGACACCGGCACCTTGCAGAACAGGTCGGAGCCGTCGCGCTGGAAGAACTCATGGGCCCGGACCGAGAGGAAGATATAGAGATCGCCCGTCGGCCCGCCGCGAAGCCCTGCTTCGCCCTCATTGGCCAGACGGATGCGCGTGCCATCCTCGACGCCCGACGGAATATTGACCGAAAGGGTGCGCTCCTTGGTGACCCGCCCCTGGCCACCGCACGATCCGCAGGGGTCGGAGATAACCTGGCCGCGCCCCTGGCAGGTGGGGCAGGTCCGCTCCACCGTGAAGAAGCCCGATTGCGAACGCACCGCGCCATGACCGCCGCAGGTGGCGCAGGTTTTAGGGGACGAGCCCGCCTTGGCGCCAGAGCCGGAACACACCTCGCAGGTCACCGAAGACGGCACCCGGATCTGCGCGGTCTTGCCGGCATAGGCCTCGGTCAGAGAAATTTCCATGTTGTAGCGCAGATCGGCACCGCGCGCTGCGCCGCCGCCGCCACGCCCGCCACGGCCACGCCCGCCACCCTGGCCCCGTTGGCCGCCCATGAAGTCGCCGAACAGGTCCTCGAAAATATCCGACATCGAGGAATTGAACTCAGGTCCGCCCGGACTTCTAGCACCACCCATGCCGTTCTCGAAGGCCTGATGGCCGAAACGGTCGTAGGCCGCCTTCTTCTGCGGATCCTTCAAGACGTCGTAGGCTTCGTTGATGTCCTTGAATTTGGCTTCCATCGTCTTGTCGCCCGGATTGGCATCGGGGTGCAGCTGCTTGGCAAGCTTGCGGTAGGCAGCCTTCAGTTCCTTCTCGTCGGCCGTCTTGCCGACGCCCAGGACATCATAATAGTCGCGCTTGGCCATGGAGATGATTCACCGGGAAGGCGGATTGATTGATAGGCCTATCGCAGACCCCATCCCCGGGCGTGAGCCTCTTGGGGATGGGATACTGCAAGACTGTTGTGCTCAGACCTTCTTGTCGTCGTCGCGGACTTCCTCGAAGTCGGCATCGACGATATCGTCTTCGCCCGGACCGGCGTCGGGACCAGCACCACCGTCTTCGGGCGCCCTGGCACCCTGCTTGTAGAGTGCTTCGCCGAGCTTCATGGCCGCCTGGGCCAGGGCATTGGATTTGGCGGTGATGGCTTCCGTGTCTCCCGCCTCCAGCGCCACCTTGAGATCGGCGGTGGCGGCTTCGATGGCCGACTTGTCGGCGGCGGAAACCTTGTCGCCATATTCGACGATCGACTTGGCCGTCGAGTGCATGAGGGCCTCGGCGTGGTTCCTGGCTTCCACCAGCTCCTTGCGCTTCTTGTCCTCCGCGGCGTTGGCCTCCGCCTCCTTGACCATCTTCTCGATCTCCTTGTCGGAGAGACCGCCCGACGCCTGGATGCGGATCTGCTGTTCCTTGTTGGTCGCCTTGTCCTTGGCCGAGACATTGACAATGCCGTTGGCGTCGATGTCGAAGGTCACCTCGACCTGCGGTATGCCGCGCGGCGCCATCGGCAGGCCCATCAGGTCGAACTGGCCCAGCATCTTGTTGTCGGCGGCCATCTCGCGCTCGCCCTGGAAGACCCTAATGGTCACCGCCGTCTGGTTGTCGTCGGCGGTCGAGAACACCTGGGACTTCTTGGTCGGGATCGTCGTGTTGCGGTCGATAAGCCTGGTGAACACACCGCCCAGCGTCTCGATGCCGAGCGACAGCGGCGTCACATCAAGCAGCAGCACGTCCTTCACTTCGCCCTTGAGGACACCGGCCTGGATCGCCGCCCCGATGGCCACGACCTCGTCCGGGTTCACACCCTTGTGCGGCTCCTTGCCGAAGAACTGCTTCACCACCTCGATGACCTTGGGCATGCGCGTCATGCCGCCGACGAGAATGACCTCGTCAATCTGGCCCGCCGTGACGCCCGCATCCTTCATCGCCGCGCGGCACGGATCGATGGTCTTCTGGATCAGGTCATCGACCAGGGCTTCGAGCTTGGCGCGCGACAGCTTGATCGTCAGATGCTTCGGCCCGGACGCATCCGCGGTGATGAAGGGCAGGTTGATTTCGGTCTGGGCGCCGGACGACAACTCGACCTTGGCCTTTTCGGCAGCTTCCCTCAGGCGCTGGAGCGCCAGCTTATCCTTGCGCAGGTCGATGCCCTGCTCCTTCTTGAACTCGTCGGCCAAGTAATCGACGATGCGCATGTCGAAGTCCTCACCGCCGAGGAAGGTGTCGCCATTGGTCGACTTGACCTCGAAGACGCCATCGCCAATCTCAAGAATCGACACGTCGAAGGTGCCGCCACCCAAGTCATAGACGGCGATCGTTCCGGCTTCCTTCTTGTCCATGCCATAGGCCAAAGCCGCGGCGGTGGGCTCGTTGATGATGCGCAGAACTTCGAGACCGGCGATCCGGCCGGCGTCCTTGGTGGCCTGGCGCTGACTGTCATTGAAATAGGCCGGAACCGTGATGACGGCTTGCGTCACCGGTTCGCCCAGATAGCGCTCGGCGGTTTCCTTCATCTTGGTCAGCGTGAAGGCCGAAATCTGCGACGGCGAGAACTTGTTGCCGCGGCTCTCGACCCAGGCATCGCCATTGTCGGCCTTGATGATGTTGTAGGGGACGAGTTTCTTGT
>JANPCA010000448.1:0-19947 GCA_031430715.1 Hyphomicrobiales bacterium
GGGGTGCGCGGCGCATAGGTGAAATGAATGCCACTGCGGCTCATCGCGGCCATGCGCGTCAGGATTTGCACCATGTCGGAGAGACTGTAGTGGATGACCGAATCCATGGCGACGATGTGATCGAATTTACCAAGTGCCGGATCGAGCATGTCACCTGACTTGAAGGTGATGCGGCCGGTGCCCAGCGATGGCGGAAGACGTTCCTCCGCAAGCGCGACAAGGGTTGGCGAAAGATCGACGGCCACTACATCGGCACCGCGCCTCGCGGCTTCGACGGCCAGCGCGCCGGTTCCACAGCCGGCATCGAGCAACCGGCAACCGCGCAGATCATCGGGCAGGAAACCGAGCAACGTGGCGCGCATGCGGTCGCGGCCCGCCCGCACCGTGTCGCGGATGCCGCTGACCGGTGCATCCGAAGTGAGCCTCGCCCAAGCGGCGGCGGCTGTCTTGTCGAAATAGGTCTCGATCTCGCCGCGGCGCTGTTGATAGGTGTTGGACATCAGTCAAATCCCAGGAAATCGAGGTAGTGTCCTAATTTGAAGTCCGCTCCACCAATTCCTCAAGCGACCAAAGATGATTGCTCACCCCAGCCTCCATAGCTGGCGTAACGCGCAACGTCTTGTGCAACCGAACCAGATTATAGTGCGCGAAGTGCAAGGCAACCGCAGCCTTGTGGTTTTCCACCTTCTTTGAGAAGCCATTTGTCAGCCGGGTAAACCGGCGCATGCTCATTCGCATCGTCAGGTTTTGCCTTTCGATGATGCTGGTTGAGATGTGCTTCCGAACTGGTGCGCCGACAATGGCCGTCCGCTCGGCGCGAACAACCTTCGGGGGGCTATACCTCCCGGCCCCAGCGGGTTCAGCGTCGTAAAATTTAACCACCTGCCCGTAGTCGACATCGGCGCCGAACGCGGCTTCTACCGCTTCGACATAGGCCGCAAGGCCATCCGTTGAAAGCTGGACGCGGTTATCAAGCCGCTCATTCAAGTCCGCAATGAACGCCGTGGCGGTCGGCAGGTCGCGCTTGCCGACAAGGTAGGCCGGGACAAGCTTGGTCTGTGGATCAACGGCAACAAAGGTCCATTGATCGCCGACACGGGCGCGATTATCTCCGGGAGTCATCTGCTTTTGCTTCTTGCCGACATAAGCCCAGATTTCATCGCACTGAATGCGCTCGCATGTCAGATTCCGCATGATTTTGTCTTGAAGCTTGGCGCAGCCGGTTCCGACTTCGACCATAAGGCGCATGATCGTATCCCGATGGGTATCGGTCATCCGTTCGGTCGAGCGAATCGAGTTGCCCTCCACGAGAGCTCCGATGATCTGAGTGCGGCGGGCGAGTGAAAGGCGATTCATGGTCTTTAACCTAAAAAAGAGATTTCAACGACTGTGCTTGACATTTTTGCGGAAAACGCGCAAAAAGTCAACAAAAAAGCGATAAGGTAGTCCTAATGTTGATAGAATTTCGGGTAACGAACTTTCGTTCGTTCAGAGACACCCAGACCATATCGATGGTCGCTAACACTGGGACAGAGCGACTTGAAACTAATACCTTTGACTCTGGAATATCTAAAATCGGAAGGTTGGTTTCATCTTGTGCCGTTTACGGTCCCAATGCGGCTGGAAAGACCAATCTCCTTAGAGCCCTTCAATTCATGAAATCGATGGTCGTGGGATCAGCCAATCAAAATCCTGTCGCCCAAGTTTCCTACACACCTTTCAGGTTTGACATTCTTAGTCACAATTCTCCGAGCGAATTTGTGGTGACGTTCGGTGATCCGGATGAGCAGGTCTACTACGAATATGGTTTCTCAATTGATGTAGAAAGAATCCATCATGAGTGGTTAACGGAGTTTCGCGTCAAGGCCGTCCGAATATTTGAACGCATGTACAATTCTGCAATCAAAGACTACGACTGGACATTTGGTAAAGCATTAAGGGGAAACAGGACTGTGTGGCGTGATTCAACACGCCCGAATGCACTATTTCTTTCGACCGCTGTTCAACTCAACAGTACACAGCTATTGCCAGTCTTTTGGTGGTTTCAAAAACGACTCGTTATAGTAGTCGGTCCTACGACCTTCAATCTTGGACTAACGTTGAAGCTGCTTGACCAACCCGGTGGCAAGGAGCGACTTCTGCCATTTGTCAGGGAAGCCGATCCCGGAATCGCGGACGTAGCAATTACCCGAGAGTCCTTAAAGGCGGGAAGTATAGTCTTTGATCAAGCCGCTTTCCCATTCGTTGAGCAATTGCCGAACGAAGCTCCCACGGTTTCGAAAGTCACATTCTCTCATACATCGAGAAACTCTACAGAACCGATAGCGATCGATATTGCGGACGAATCAAATGGTACACAGGCGTTATTTAGAACTGCGGGCGCATGGTTGAATGTCTTCGCAAATGGAGAGGTTTTGCTTGTTGACGAAATTGATACAAGCCTCCACTCACTTTTGGTCAGGTTTTTAGTGGAGCGCTTTCATTCCACGGACACAAACCCTCGAAATGCACAACTCCTGTTTACTACCCACAATACGTCTTTGTTGAGTCAGGACTTGTTGAGGCGTGACCAAATATGGTTCGTCGAAAAAGGCTCGGAAAATCAGTCTCGATGCTATCCCTTAACGGATTTCAGCCCCCGAAAAGATGAGGCCTTTGAACGCTGGTATATGAGAGGCAAGTATGGTGCATTGCCTATACTTAGCGAAATCGAGCTTTAATGGCTCGTCGGAACAGAACCCAAGGCTCATATGCTCGGCGCGGTCCATCGCGAGAGCCATATGATACGGTGTTGATCGTTTGCGAGGGTCTGAAGAGTGAACCAAACTATTTGAAGGGATTGCAGATCGCCTATGGGTTGAGTAGCGCAAACATTGCCGTCACTAACGCGCCCGGCAATGATCCCGTCTCGATTGTCGCTCACGCGGAGTGCCTAATGAGTGACTATGATAGAGCGTTTTGCGTTTTTGATAGAGATGGGCACCAAAATTTCAGCCAGGCAGTTGAGCGAATTGAGCTCTCGGAGCGTGGTCAGGCTGGGACATTTCGGGCGATAACATCAACACCATGTTTCGAGCTTTGGCTTTTGCTTCACTACCGCTATTCGACAGCGCCAATTGTTCCTGTTGGTAGTCGTTCAGCCGGTGATATGACCGTTCGTTCATTGGGGAATCATTTACCACAGTATGCGAAAAACGGTCGCGATATTTACGACGCGGTTGCCACGCTCACTAACGACGCAATCGCCAATGCCGCAAGATTGGCGAATTACAATGCCCAATGTAACTCAGACAATCCGTCTACTGACATGCATATACTAGTGGATTATCTAAGAAAATTGAGGCAAGCGTAGATATGGCAATGGAAGTCACGCCAGACGAACTCAGGTGCGCCGTCGAATTTCAGCACGGCGGTACGGCTACGCTTGCACAATCGGTGCCCGTGCGCGAGACATTTAACGGCAACCCAGTCTGGGAAGGCGTGGTGCATGTGTTCGACCTCGCAGGCCACTCCAAAGCCACCCGCGCCTATGCGTGGTCGTCGCCCATTGAGGGGAGCACCAAGCGCCGGTTCTTTGCCGTGCTACATATGGGGCCGGTGACTGGGCCGGTGGAGGCGGTGAGGGCGGCAATTGTGGCAGAGCACAAAGCGGCCAAATGAGCGCCGAAAACTCAAATTAGGACACTACCGAAATCGAATATCTCGCGGTCTTTCATCGACTTCGCATCAAGCGGTTCGCCACCGGCCCAAAGTTGGGCGGCGAGCCGCATGTATTCGTTCTGCACCGCCTCGATCTCAGGTGTTTCCGTCATCTCGAAGAGGGTCGACTTCTTGAGGCGGCTCACGCGGATGGCATCGAGATCGGGAAAATGCGCGAGGCGCTTCAGGCCGGTCGCCGCGTTGAAACGGTCGATCTGGTCGGTGTCCTTGCTGCGGTTGGCGATGACGCCGCCGCCGCAGCCGGTGCCAGCGGGCGGGCCACCGGCCTCGACACATTTGACACCGTTGTAGCCCTCGAACACGAAGTCTTCGGCGCGCAGCTCCTCGGTGTGGAAATCAACTTGCTCCAGGATGTCGATGACCGTCGGGATCAGGCACTTGGTCAGTGTGAAGGTCGAGTCATACTTGGGATCGCAACCGATCTGCAGCACACGCTTGCCGAGTTTCGAGAAGGCCACCGAGAGGTTCGATGATGTTGTACTTTTGCCGATGCCGCCCTTGCCATAGACCGAGAACACTTTTGCCGTGCCGATATCGGTGTTGGGATCGAAATGCACCTGCACGCTGCCATCGCCGTCGCCATGGCGGACCGCCTGCTTCGGTGTGCGATCGAGTACCAGAGTCATGCCGCAACCTCCACGCCGATACCTTCAAGTTGATCTTCAAGTTCTTCACCGGCGCGCTGCAGGGCGGCGAGCGTTTCCGCATCGGGCCGCCAGAATTCGCGGCGCTGCGCTTCGACGGCGTAACCGCCTTCCTTCATGGCCGTCAGCGTGTTGTGCAGCGACGCGAAGACCGAGAGATAGGCGGCGGTGCCGGTGTTGCCGGCATTGGGCGGGAAGTTGAAAATGACGATCCCGACCTTGCGGCTGCGGCGTTCGCTGCGCCGCAGGTTCACCAACCTGGTGACGCGCGCCGCCAGCATACTCGTGCGGTCAGCGCAGACGTGCATTTCGCGGCCCGTCGATACCGGGAACACGCAAGCCCGCTCGCAACCGGTGCAGGGCTCTTTCGTGCCATCCGAACGGCCACCGAAAACCATGGGCCCCGTCGAGCCTTCAAGCTCCGGAATGACCACCATGATGGTGCTTTCAACCGGCAGCAGCCCACGGTCGGAGGCACCCCATTCCTGCAACGTCTGGAACTCGACAGGGTGGGCGGCGATATAGGGCACGTCGAGCTTTGCCAGCATCGTTTCGGCCGATCTGGCGTCATTGTAAGCGGGGCCGCCAACCAGCGAGAAGCCGCTGAGCGAAACCAGCGCATCGATCGTGCTCTGGCCATTCTTGATAAAGAATTTTTCAATCGCCGGGCGCTGGTCAAGTCCGGTAGCGAAGGCCGGGATGACCTTCAGGCCACGGGCTTCAATGGCGGCGATGACGCCATCATAGTGGCCGTTGTCACCGGAGAGCACATAGGAGCGCGTCAGCAACAGGCCGACGGTGCCGTTGCGGGCAACGGGTGGCAACGGCAGCTTGGTGGCGGACTCTCCCATGCGGCCCGCCATGCGCAGATGATAGACACCGACTTCGGGATAGGACTTCGGCGGATCATACTGCAGATGCGCGCGCAAGCCACGGCGCGGGCCATCGGCGAAACGCGCCGCGAGAAACCGCACGAGATGCGCAATGTTTTCTTCCGAACCCGCCAGCCAGTATTGCATGGCGAGGAAGTAAGCGCGGACATCCTGGGCCGATCCCGGAATGAAGCGCAGGATCTGCGGCAGGCGCTTCAGCATGGCCAGTTGCTTGGCGCCGGCCGATGCCTTCTCGGTGGCGCTGTTGGTCTTGGCGCCGCGCAGGCGCTTCAGCAGTGTGATGAGGCTACCTTGCGTGCCGTCCATCTTGAAGCGGCCGAGCCGCGTCAACTTGATGAGTTCTCCCGCCGGCATGAAGGCCAGCATTGCATCGCACGAGTCGCGGCGGGCCTGGAGGGCGGGAAGCACCGCCTGAATGTGATCTTCCATGAACAGCATGGCGGCGATGACGATATCGCCCTTCGAAATGTCATCGATGCAGGCGGCAAGCGATTGCGGCTGCGAGGCCCAATTCGATGCGGCATGGATCGACAGCGAAAGCCCAGGCAGTTCGCGTGACAGCTTGGCGTTTACCCGCGCGACGGCGCTGGACAAGTGATTGTCCATGGTCACGATTACCACCCGCAAGGGGGTTCTATCGGCTGTAGTGAGCTTTTGCGTCATAGAGCGTCTCTACGGTGATGAGGGCCATGTGGTGTTCGGCGGCGTAGCGTTCGGTGTTGCGCCGGGCTTTGCCACGTACAAAGAACGGCACTTTCTGGAGTTCCTTCTCGGCATCGGGCGCCCAGCCGGTGAGCGGCGTGTCGATTTTCGCTGCCACTGCAGCCACAGGCTTCGCGTCCTTGGGCGGGGGCTGATGACTGATATGCGAGGAGCCAGCCTTGTCGTTGAACTCGAAGTCGTAGCGGAACATGTGGATCAAGTGTTCCTCGAGACCCATCATCAGCGGATGCACCCAGGTATCGAAGATCACGTTGGCGCCTTCAAAACCCATCTGCGGCGAGTAGCGCGCCGGGAAATCCTGAACGTGGACGGGAGCCGAGATGACGGCGCAGGGCACGCCAAGGCGCTTGGCGATGTGGCGCTCCATCTGGGTGCCGAGAACCAGTTCCGGCTGCAGTTCGGCGACTTTGGCTGCAACATCGAGATAGTCGTCGGTGATCAGCGCTTCGATGCCAAGGCGCTGTGCCGCTTCGCGCACCGGCCTTGCGAACTCGCGCGAATAGCTGCCAAGCATGCCCAGTTCCTGGGCCAGGTGTTGCTTATGTAAATAAGGTGTTCCGGCCTCGGCCAGTTCCATGCCGAGTTCCTGTGACACGAAGCGGGCGAGCGGCACTTCAAGCTGCGAATCGGGGAAGAAGAATATGCGCTTACCGGCGAGCGCCTCGCGATGCGGTGCCGTCGCCTTTTCGGCGCGCAGGCCGCCGGCTTCGGTGGCGGCGCGGAAGCGCTCATCGGAAATACCAAACGCTTCCGCGGCGGCCTTGAAGAATGCCGTCGTGCCCACGGCGCCGAGCGGGAAGGCGGCGGGAATATACGTGGCGCCAAGCCCTTCGAGGGCCCGCGCCGTATCGGACAGGAACGGCTGGGCCAGGAGGAAGCTGGTCTTGGGCCCGATGGCCGGCATCGACGCCGCATTGCGCGCCGGCACGAAGGCCACATTGTTGAGGCCCATATCCGCGAATATCCGCATGAACTGATCTTCGACAACATCAGAAAGCGCCCCCGCTACGATGAGCGAGGGCGCCGTGCCGCGATCTGGAGGGGGGAGAAGGGAACCAGAGCGGCGAGACACGCATCTTCACCTTGAGTGAACGTGGTTTCGATTCCGCTGCCCGAATAGTTGAGAACACGGACACGCGGAGAATGGTTCTGCGACAGGCGTGAGGCAGCGCGCTTCAGGTCGAGCTTGATCACTTCCGAAGGGCATGAGCCAACGAGGAACAACAGCTTGATGTCGGGGCGGCGCTCGATGAGCCGGTTCACAACACGGTCCAGCTCGATGTCGATATCGGCGAGGCCCGCCAGGTCGCGCTCGTCGATGATGGCGGTGGCAAAGCGCGGTTCGGCGAAAATCATGACGCCGGCTGCCGACTGGATCAAATGGGCGCAGGTGCGCGAACCGACAACGAGGAAGAAGGCGTCCTGAATCTTGCGGTGCAACCAGACGATTCCCGTCAACCCGCAGAACACTTCGCGCTGGCCGCGCTGGCGCAGCACTTGCGGTTCGTCGCATCCGGCGGTGCCGGTTGAGGGAGGGCGGAACGGCAGGTTCATGTCGCCACCTCAGCCGAGCCCAGGCGATCCGGCATCTGTTGCAGGCGGGCGGCGCGCAGCTTCAGCAGGAATTGCGCGGCGTTGAGCACGTAGGTGGCATAGGCGAGGAGGGCGAGAACAAGCAGTTGCTGCTGGTTCAGCGCGCCACTCAACAGGCAAGCCCCGCCAATCGATGAAGGGATGATCAATTCCTTCGTCACGCTGGTGATCAGTCAGGACAACAGAAAGGCTCCCGGTTTCATTGAAGGCCTGCTTGACCGTGGAATTCCCATGGAGCGGCTGTTGCTCGACCTGATGGCGCCGGCGGCGCGGCTGATGGGCGAAATGTGGACGGCGGACCTCTGCAGTTTCGTCGATGTGACGCTTGGCCTGTCGCGCCGGGTGGCGGCCTAGGGCAAGGGCCGGGCGCTTCTGGTGCCTGCACCCGGCGAGCAGCACACCTTTGGATTGCGGGTTGTCGAGGCGTTTTTGCTCCGGGATGGTTGGGAAGTGCGCAGCAACTTGCGCGCCAGCCACCACGAGCTGGTCGGGTTGATTGGCGAAGAAGCCTATGACTTTGTAGGGTTTTCTGTCAGTGTTGAGCGCTTGCTCGCACCTTTGGTCTCGGCTATCAAGAGTGTGCGCAAGAACTCGCGGAATCAGTCGGCGCGGGTGATGGTCGGGGGTGTCGTGTTTATCGGACACCCTGAATATGTCGATCAGGTCAATGCCGACGCCGTCATCTTCGATGCGCGCGAAGCGGTTCTGGTGGCAAACGATTGGTATGAGCCAGTCAAATTGAACTCTTAGACGTTTGGAAAGTCGGTGTGGTTGTGAAGGAAATGGAAGTGACACTCAGGAGTGTATCTTCGGTTTCATTAGAGGGTAAGCCAAGCCTCGACAGCTTGATGGCGAATTTTGATGCGGCCAATGCCGCTCTGATCCTGTCGGCAGCGGCGGATGTGACGCTGGTCATCAATTCCGACGGAATCATCTGCGACCGGGTGCTGACGGGCACCGACCTGCCGCCTGATCTGTTCATCGGCTGGCCGGGCAAGTCGTGGAGTGAAATCGTCACCGTCGAGAGCCGTCCGAAAGTCGAGCAAATATTGCAGGACGTGGCGCTGGGCGTTCCGCCGCGCTGGCGCCAGGTCAATCATCCGACACCGTCCGGCACCGATATTCCCATCCGCTACATGGTGATGAAGGCCGGCACCAACGGCAGTGTCATCGCGGTTGGACGCGACATGCGTGGCATGGCGGAAATGCAGCAGCGGTTGCTGGCGGCAGAGCAGTCGATCGAGCAGGAGTATTCGCGCCTGCGCCATGCCGAGACCCGTTACCGGTTGCTGTTGCAGGTGGCCTCCGAGGCGATTCTGGTGGTTGACGCCCGGTCGGGCCGGGTGATCGAAGCCAATCCCGCCGCCGCCAATCTTCTCGGCAAGCCGTTGAAACGCCTTACCGGAGCGGTCTTCCAGGATATCTTCGGTGGTGCCGATACCGAGAAGATCGAAGGGCTGCTGATGTCGTTGCGCTCGACGGGCAGGGCCGAGGACGCAGCCCTCAACCTCAATGGCGATCAACAGCAGGCGGTCGTGAGTTCAACCGTGTTCCGCCAGGAAAACGCCACCTATTTCCTGGTGCGGTTGCTGCCGTTGGCCGTCGGCAGCAGCGGAATCGTTATACCAAAGGCGCAGTCGACGGTGGTGAAGATCATCCAGAACATGCCGGATGGCTTTGCCGTCACCGATCTCGACAGAAAAATCCTGACGGTCAACGCGGCGTTCCTCGACAGCGCGCAACTGGGGAGCGAAGAACAGGCGCGCGGCGAGCCGCTCGACCGCTGGCTGGGGCGGGCGGGCGTTGACACCAACCTGCTGTTCAACAGCCTGGCCGAAAACGGCTCGATCCGGCATTTCAACACTGTCATGCGCGGGCAGTTTGGCACGGTCGAGGATGTCGAGGTGTCGGGTGTTTCGGTGCCGGAGGCGCAGCAGCCATGTTTTGGATTCAGCATCCGCAGGGTGAACCGCCGGGTTGCCGAGCCGGATGGGGGCAAGCGCAGCTTGCTCAGATCGGTCGATGAGATGACCAAGCTGGTCGGCAAGGTGCCGCTCAAGGAACTGGTGCGGGAAACCACCGACATCATCGAGCGCCTGTGCATCGAGGCGGCGCTGCAGATCAACGGCAACAACCGGGCAAGTGCCGCCGACATGCTGGGCCTGAGCCGCCAGAGCCTTTATGTGAAGTTGCATCGCTACGGAATCGACGACAAGGGGCACAGCCTTCAGGGCTGACAAAACTGTCAAGATTTATTGACAACATGAGGTGTCAATAATACTGTTGATACCATGTCGAAACAGGGCACAGACGCAGGACTTGGCTGGATCGGAATTGTGCGCCTCGGCTTGGTGCAGACGGCACTCGGTGCCATTGTGGTTCTGACGACGTCGACTCTCAATCGTGTGATGATCGTGGAACTGGCGCTGCCCGCCCTTGTGCCTGGCCTTCTGGTGACATGGCATTATGCGCTGCAAGTCCTGCGCCCGCGCTGGGGCCACGGATCGGACGCCGGCGGGCGGCGCACGCCGTGGATCATTGCCGGCATGGCAGCACTCGCCCTCGGTGGCTTTGGCGCAGCGGTTTCGACTTTGCTGATCGAACAGAGTTTGCTTGCCGGATTGGCAGTGGCAATTGTGGCCTTCACGCTTATCGGCGCCGGCGTTGGTGCTGCCGGCACATCGCTGCTCGTTCTGCTTGCCAAAAGCATTGCCGATTCGAGGCGGGCCGCTGCGGCAACCATCGTGTGGATCATGATGATCGCCGGGTTCATCGTGACGGCCGGACTGGCTGGACATTTTCTCGATCCGTTCTCGCCGGCGCGGCTGGTGGCAATTGCCGCGGTCATTTGCGCTTTGGCTTTTCTGCTGACGGTTGTTGCCGTGTGGGGGGTGGAGCGCAAGGCAGCTGCCGCAGCGGCGGTGGCTCGTTCAGCGCCGCGGCTGCCCTTCACCCAGACGCTGGCCCAAGTCTGGGCAGATGCCACGGCCCGGCGCTTCGCCATTTTCATTTTTGTTTCCATGCTTGCCTACAGCGCCCAGGATCTGATCCTCGAGCCATTTGCCGGGTTGGTGGCGGCAGCGCAGGCCGGACCCGGGTGGCCGTTGAAGCCAACGGTTTTTGCGCTTGGGTTTGGCAATGGCGTCTAAGCAGTTACCGCCATTGGTTCGATGTTCAGTCTTGCCGCCGGTGCCGAAAACAATTCGCGTGAAGGCGTTCGCATGGGGCTGTTCGGCGCGGCCCAGGCCATTGCGTTTGGCCTCGGCGGGCTGGCTGGAACCGCGCTGGCCGATGTCACGCGCCTGATCTCCGGTTCGCCAGTGATGGCCTATGCCTCGGTGTTTGCAATCGAGTCGGTTCTGTTCGTGGCCGCCGCCTTGCTGGCGGCGGCCATCGGCACGCGGGAACATGGCAAAGTGACCGGCAATCCCGTTGCGATTGCCGCGCTGTATCAGGGAGGCGGCGGCTGACAATGCTGGAAAGCGTGACATTCGATCTGGTGGTGATTGGCGGCGGACCGGCCGGTGCGGTGGCGGGCGGGTGCCTTACGTGTTCGCCAATCACGAATTCATCAGGTCACCGCAGCCCGATACCGCGCGCTTCGGCGCCGAACGTTGCGATGTCTAATATCAAGGCAAGCTGTCGCCGGATTTCTATTCCTGGGTCTTCCCGCATGGCGGCACGACGAGCGTTGGAACAGGTAGCGCCCACAAAGGATTTTCACTGAAGAACTCCGTTGCGGAACTTCGCGAACAGACGGGTCTGGCCGCCAACGAGACACTGCGCCGCGAGGGCGCTCCCATTCCTTTGAAACCCCTCAAACGCTGGGACAACGGCAAGGACGTCGTTCTGGCTGGCGACGCGGCGGGCGTCGTGGCGCCTGCTTCCGGAAAAGGTATCTATTATGCCATGCTGTGCGGGCGGCTAGCGGCTGAAGCCGCTGTTGGCTTTCTCAAGACCGGCGATGCCCGGGAACTTTCCGGCGCGCGCCGCCGTTTCATGAAGGACCATGGCAAGGTGTTCTGGGTTCTCGGCATGATGCAGCATTTCTGGTATCGCAGCGACAAGCGCCGCGAGCGCTTTGTCAGCATGTGCGCCGACCGCGACGTGCAGCGCCTGACCTGGGAGGCTTACACCAACAAGCAACTGGTCAAATCCAACCCCCTGGCCCATGTGAAGATTTTCCTCGAGGACATGGCGCATCTTTTTGGCACTGTCCGTCCAACATGATGGGCATGTCAGTTTCATTCCTTGCGGCGCTGAGCGTTTCGGCGGCCATTACCATTGCCGTTGGCATGGCGGGCGGGCAGCTCACCGAAATTGGCCCGTGGTACAAGTCCTTGCGAAATCCGTCATGGAAGCCGCCGGACTGGGCCTTTGGACCGATCTGGACGGTTATCCTTGTCATGGCCGCTATTGCTGCGGCGCTGGCATGGCAGGCAGCGCCCAGCACCAAGGCGCGGTCCTGGATCGCCGCCGTGCTGGCCATCAACTGCGCGCTGAACATCCTGTGGAGCGCCCTCTTCTTCAAGATGCGGCGGCCTGACTGGGCGCTTGCCGAAGTGATCTTCCTCTGGCTTTCGATTCTGTCACTGATCCTCGTCCTCGGGTATTATTCAAGAACTGCCGGATTGCTATTCATTCCGTATATCCTATGGGTTTCAACGGCGGCGATTCTCAACTACCGCATCGTCCAGTTGAACCGGCCTTTCGGCTGACCGGCAATCATGGAAGCGTTGATCGCCAGTGGCCGCATTGCAGACATCATCCTCGTGGTGATGTTGCTGGAAGCGATCGCGGTTGGCGTGCTGGTGAAATGGCGCAGCGCCGCCTTTGAAATTCCGGGCCATCTGGCGGGGCTTGCGGCAGGTGGCTTTCTGGTGCTTGCATTGCGGGCGGCCCTCATTGGTTCCGGATGGTTTCAGATCGCCGTCTTCCTTGCCTTCAGCCTGGCCGCGCACTCAACGGAAGTAATTGTCAGACTGTTTGTATCGCGGAACAAGCCCGGTGCTGCCCGTCCTCACGTGGAACGCTAGGCCCATCAAAGTGCTTAACCCAAAAAGGGATCAAGAATGATATCAAGATTTGCAGTTCTCGCCGCCGTTGTTGCACTGGTGACATTTGTAACACCCGCCTGCGCTGATGGCGATGCCGAGAAGGGCGCCAAGGTGTTCGTCAAATGCAAGGCTTGTCACGAGAACACGAAAGGCGTGAGTAAGATTGGACCGACGCTGAAAGGCATCACCGGCCGTCCAGCGGCATCGATCGCCGGCTTCAAATATTCCGAGGCCATGAAAGCAAAGGGTGCGGCGGGCCAGGTGTGGGACGAGGCAACGCTCATTGCCTACCTGCCCGATCCCAAAGCCTTCGTGCCGGGAACCAAGATGGCCTTCGCCGGACTAAAGAAGCCTGACGAGGTCGCCGACATCATTGCCTTTCTCAAAGCCAATCCCTGACGGGCCACATGACCGCCATCGAGCAGCGCAAGCGGGATCATATCGGCATTGTTCTTTCCGGCATGGCGCAACATCATGTATCGGGTGGGTTCGATGCGGTCGCCTTCATTCACAATGCACTGCCCGATATCGGCTTCTCGGAAATCGATCTGACGACGGAGTTTCTCGGCGCGCGGCTGCGCCTGCCGTTCCTAGCCTCGTCGATGACCGGCGGGCCGGATATCTCCAACCGCATCAATCATGCCATTGCCGAGGCCGCCCAGCATCTGGGTTTCGCCATGGGCGTGGGTTCGCAACGCATTGCATTAACGACGGCAGAACACCATGGCCTTGACCGCCAGCTTCGGCGGCTGGCGCCCGATGTGCCGATCTATGGCAATCTCGGAGCCATTCAACTGGTCAATGGCATGGGTTTCGACGATGCCAGGCGGGCCGTCGAACAGATCGGAGCCAACGGATTGATACTGCATCTCAACCCCTTGCAGGAAGTGTTGCAGGATGGTGGCGACCGCAATTGGAGAGGCGTCGAAGCGGCAATCAACGCCCTGGCGCGCGCCCTGCCGGTTCCGGTGATCGTCAAGGAAGTCGGAAGCGGCATTTCCGCCGATGTGGCACGCCGTCTGGTGGATTGCGGTGTGGCCGCCATTGATGTCGCAGGTGCAGGCGGCACGAGCTGGGCTGCGGTTGAAAGCCGCCGCGCCGCGAATGTTGCCGATCAGGCGCTCGGCGAAATTTTTCGCGACTGGGGCATTCCCACCGCGCAATGTCTGAAACAGATCAGCGCCGCGTTTCCCGATCTGCCCCTCATTGCCTCAGGGGGCATCCGTCACGGGCTTGATGGCGCCAAGGCGATCCGTTTGGGTGCTGGGCTCGTCGGGCAGGCGGCTGCGTTGCTGGCCGCCGCCACCAAGGGCACGGACGCCGTCATCGCGCATGTCGAGACATGGGCGCGCGCGCTGCGCATTGCCTGTTTCGCCACGGGCTCGGAAAACCTAAGGGCACTCAAGCGGGCACCGCTGCAATAGAAAATGCCCGCGTTGGGCGCGGGCATTTCCGATGCTGCAATGGTAGCGCCGCTCAGGGCGTGGCGGCATTCAGTTCCGGATAATCCTTGGCCATGCTGACACCATACAGTGGCTTGCTGACGCCCTGATGGCAGGTGACGCCCGTCTCCTGCACATGCGGCTTCCAGGTCGTGTTGATGGCTGTCGTCATCTGTAGCATGCGGCGGGCGACGGTCTTGGTGTAGACCTCGTCCGACGCCATGTCCTCGACATTGTGGCAATAGGCGCAGTCGGCATTGTCGCCTTCGGTTGGCGCCATCCAGGCGGTGATGGCGCCCATCAGCCGGTTGAACTCCTCGACGTCGAGATCGCCCAGCAGCTTGACGTTCTTATAGTCGGGGCTGTCCTTGACCTTGATGCCCGACAGCGTGGCAGGCGGATCGGAAACCAGAGCCTTATTGAGGGCCTTGAGTTTCTCCGCGCTGCGCGGGTTTTCGATCTCGACCATGCCGAGGCCGCGTGGCCCCAACTGGGTCGATGCCATGGGCGGACGTTCCCAGGTGTTCATCATCGCAAGCGTCAGCAGTGAGCCACCAACGATGCCAAGGAGCGAGAGGGTAAGTTTCATGGTGACTCTCTCCTACTGTCCGGGCGCTGCGGGATCGAGGACCGGGGCTGTCATGTCGAAGACGTAGCTTGGCGCAACACCATGCTTCACCGACCACAGGTACCAGTTGTCGATGACGGTTCCGGTGAGCAGGATGCCAATGCTGCCAACCAGCGGGCATAGTACGGCCATCCACCAGGCCCAGCGATGGATCGATTCCATGGTGGCGTTGAAGCCCATGGTCCAGCGCCAGAACAATGCGGCGCGTTCCGACGCCGTGCCGCGATCGACGATCTGCTCGATCTCGCGCTCGCCGCCAAGCCGCGACACTGCCAATATCGTTGCGCCGTGCATGGCAAACAGCAGTGCCGAGCCATAGAGGAACATGATCGAGAGCATGTGGAAAGGATTGTAGAAAAGATTGCCGTAGCGGATCGAGAAGGCCGCCGTCCAATCGAGATGCGGGAAGATACCGAAGGGTACTGCTTCGCCGAAATTACCCATCAGCACCGGGCGGATGAAGCCCAAGTTCAGATAAAGCCAGATGGCAGCCGCAATGGCCCAGGCCACATGGGTGCCCATGCCAAGCGCCCGCGCCCGGCGGTAGGTTCTGACCCACCACAGCAAGATGGACGTGGTGAGAAAGAAGCCGGCCATCAGCCACCTTCGGCGAGTGGCGGAATGGTCAAGCCATACTTGGCTGCTGGCGGCTCAAGCGCCAACCCGTATTTCAGGTCGGGCGGTGCGATATTGATCTGCCAGATGTTCCAAGTGAGCCCGATGGCCGCGCCATAGACGATGAGGCTGGTGCCGAGTGAAGCGAAGAAGATGGTCAGAACGCCGAAGAAGCCGACATAAAAGGGACCCACCCAGAAATCGAACAGTTCGCCACCGATCAAGGTCCCGCCGCGGACACGGTATTTTCTTTCGAAGCTTAACATTGCCATCGCTGATTCTCCGTCCCGGCCTGCGCCGGCATGAAATCAGTTTTGGAGTTCGTGGACGGAACCGGCGCATGGCCAGTTCCGCCCACGGAGTTGCGCTTGAAGACCGGTGTCAGCCGATCATCTCGCCGATCGTGGTATCCAGAGCAGCTGCCTTGCGCGGGCCGTCCAGCCAGTTGAACCGGCCGGTCGAAAGCAGGATGAAGTGGATGACGAGAGCCAGGACGAAGAGGAAGGTGAACAGCGCCACCAGAGTCCTGCGCGGATCGAATAATAGCCAGATGCGCCACATAGTCCGCTCCTCCTTATGTGAACATCGATGTCAGTTGCACCGCAACCGGCAGGATGCTGTCGTTCATCGAGTAGCCTTCGGGTCCCGGCAGCCACGGACGCCATGACCAGGCAAGGAAGTGGGCGATGATCGCCACGACCGTGAAGGCAATGAAGCTCGTGATGAAGATGCCATGGAATTCCTTGGCTTCGGCTTCGCTGAGACCGGAAGAACTGCCGGCCCCTCTTGTATCAGCCATGTGTAGCACCTCCGGCTGAGGGCTTGTTCAGAGCCCAGTTACCGCGATGACCTTCGCGGCCCAGGCCGCCTTCGGGCCTTTGGCCCTCAAGTGGGTATCCGCCAGGCTTGCGCCGGGCGAATGGCGATGTCAGACTTCACATGAAGGCGAACGGAATGCAGTTGTAGGCGGCGGCCTTCGCCGCTTCGAAAATCGACTTGCCTTCGTCATGCCCGCCGGCCGGCGAGCGCCAGCGGCGCGGCACCAGGCGAGACACGGCAATGGCGACGAAGAATATTGAAAAAGCCAGCCACATGAGCATGTTGAACTCGAGCCTGGCGTTGTCGTGTTTGCCTGCGTTGATCATCGACATGTGCTTGGTCTCCCACTCATTTTCAAGCTTGTCCGTACCTGGTTTGGTGCTTAGCCATACTTACATCCGCTCCAGTGAGGCGAGACGGACGTCGCTCTCGGCGACACGCATCGATTGGGAGCGGCGCGCCAGCCGTTCCGCATCATCACGCAGGCGCTTGGCGGCTGAAATCCGCACCAGCACCGGTTGGCGGTCGACCAGTTCATCAAGCGCGGCTTTGGCCGCGTCGTCCCAGATCAGTTCGAGCTGTTGGCGCACCGGCGTCGCCTCGACCTTGTCCATCTCGGTGGCGAGCGGAATGATGTTGAACAGCGCATCGAACAGCCCGTTGCAAACTTCCTGGATCAGATAGGTGGCGCCGGCATAGCCCATGAACGGCGTTCCGGTGTGGCGGCGGATGATGGCGCCGGGGAAGGAAGCCGGAATGAAATTGGCGCGCCCGACGATTTCGGCCAGATACATGCGCTCATTGAAACTGCCGAACAGAATGAGCGGAGTCTTTTCCTTGATCATCTTGCGGACAGCGGCATTGTCGGTCTTCTGCCCGGCCCGGCGCGGGATTGCGAAGTTGCAGGGAAGGCCCATTTCCTCTTCGAGGAAGTTCTGTATTCCGCGGGTGTACGTCTCGTTGGCGACGATGCCGAAGCTGGCGGTGCCGAAGAAATCCTGGGTCACCGAACGCCACAGGTCCCACAGCGGTTTGATCGTCGTGTGGCCGGGTTCTGTCGATGACGAGTGTCATGGTGTTGATCAGACCTTGTCGTAGATGACTTCGAGCGAAGGTTTTGTCACAACCGTTCCGCCGCACATGTCTTCGAATGTGGCTGGATCGAGCACCACGCCGCGGCCCACGGCCTCGCCCTTGAACAGTCCGAGCAAGCCATCCTGATCGAGCGGCGTCGGGTGGCGCGGTTGCGATTCCGCAACATTGAGCGCCAGCAATTCAAACAACGGTCCCCACTCGCTCGACGGCTGGCCGATGATCTCGTAGTTGGCGCTCTTCTTGCGGATGTCGTCATTGGCGGGGATGGCGGCGAGCACCGGAATGCCGACCTTCTCGCAGAACGCCTGGGCCTCTCCCGTATGATCATCCTTGTTGATGACCATGCCGGCGACGCCGACACTGCCACCGAGCTTGCGGAAATACTCAACCGCCGAGCACACATTGTTGGCCACATAAAGCGACTGCAGATCGTTCGAACCGACGACGATGACCTTCTGGCACATGTCGCGGGCAATCGGCAGGCCGAAGCCGCCGCAGACCACGTCACCTAGGAAGTCGAGCAGCACAAAGTCGAAGCCCCAGTCATGGAAGCCGAGCTTCTCGAGGAGTTCGAAGCCGTGGATGATGCCGCGGCCGCCGCACCCACGGCCCACTTCGGGACCGCCCAGTTCCATGGCAAAGACGCCATCGCGCTTGAAGCAGACATCGCCGATCTTCACCTCGTCGCCTGCCAGCTTCTTCCTGGCCGAGGTCTCGATGATGGTGGGGCACGCACGGCCACCGAACAGCAGCGATGTCGTATCGCTCTTTGGGTCGCAGCCGATGAACAGCTCGCGCTTTCCCTGCTGGGCCATCATGTAGGACAGGTTGGCGAGCGTGAAGCTCTTGCCGATGCCGCCCTTGCCATAGATGGCAATGATCTGGGTTTCCTTTTTCACCGGGCCGGTGTGGACCGGATCGGGATCGATTGCCGCTTCTTCGCGAAGCTTGGCCTGGCGGACCAGATTGACGCCGATGCTGTTCATGCGGCGGTTCTCCAGTCGAGGACCATCTTGATGCAGGATGGATCGGTTAAAGCTGTGCGATAGGCTTGGGCTGCGTCACGCGAGGCGGCGCGATTGCTGATGAGGCCATCGAGGCTGGGGCGGCCCGATGCGATGAGGGTGGTCACCGCCTCGATATCGGGCTTCGTCCATTCGGCGGCGATGCGGATGCGGGCCTCGCGCATGAAGGCTGGCGGGAAGGCAAAGGACAGGGGCGTTTCATAAAAGCCGGCAAGGGTGATCTCGCCGCCCTTGGCCAGGCGCCCGATCAGACTATCGAGAAGCGAGGCGTCGCCACTGGCATCGCAGATCGCGTGGTAGTCGCGGCGCGGATCGGTGGCGGGGTCGATGATTGTGTAATGTCCCGCGCTGGGCCTGCGAAGCGCATTGGTTTCCCAAACGGTGGGTGCGGGCTGGCCCAGTGCCACGGTGATGCGGGCCAGCAGGTGGCCCAGGATGCCGTGCCCGACGATGAGATATGGGACACTTGCGCCTTGGCCGGCGATGGCGTGGTAGGCGGTTGCGGCGAGGGCATTCAGCGTTCCGTTCTCGCCGATGTCTTGGGCCAGCGGCACAACACGCTTGGCCGGGACCACCAGTTGCTCTGCCGCGCCGCCGAAAAGTCCACGGATGGGGCCGAAGCAATTGGCGCCGGGAACGAAGACAAAATCGCCCTCGTGGAGCCCGTTGCGGTTGGCGCCGCCGCTGACGCGGCCAATGGTTTCATAACCGGGAACCAGGGGATAACCCATGCCCGGGAACTGTGGCATGCGGCCAGACCAGAGGAGGCGCTCGGTGCCGGAACTGATGCCGGTCCACGCGACATCGACGATGACGCCATCGGCGCCCGTATCCGTCAGCTCAACCGTCCTGAGCCCAAGCTCACCGGGGCTTTCGAGGACAACTGCGACGGTGTGCATTTTCGGTCTCCACCGGGATGTCACCGGCCTGCAAGCGGCCGATTTTCAGGCTCCCTGATGTATTTTTTGCTGACACTTATAAGTGTCAGTTTAGCTTACTTAATTGTTGAAACTATCAGATGTCGAGAATGACTATGCCGGTCAGCAGTGGCATCCGGGTCTTGATCTCGCGCGCCTTCGAGAAGCCTGCGGCGCGGCCTAGATCGGCGATTTCAGTGGCGGGGCGCGTGCGCCCCTGTCCCATTGCCGCGAAATACAGGCCGAAATAGGCGTCGGTCACTGGTGCTGTCTGGGCATGCCCTGATAGCGGTTCGGCGACGATCAGCCGGCCGTTTGGCGGCAGGGCCTCGCGAACCGCCTGCAGGATGGCGAGGACCGATTCGTCATTGTGATCGTGTGCAACGCGAATGAGCATCGCCACATCGGCGCCTTGCGGCAGGCGATCGGTCAGGAACGAACCTTCGCCGATCTGCACCCGGGTTTCGATTTCGCGCATCCGCGGGTTCAGGCGGGCAAGGGCGGTGACGGCCGGGAGATCGAAGAGCGTGAAGGCGAGCTGGGGATATCGCGCCGCAGCAGCCGCAATGAAACTGCCATCGCCGCCACCGGCATCGAGGAGATGACGGTGTGAACCGAAATTG
This sequence comes from Hyphomicrobiales bacterium, assembly GCA_031430715.1. Classification (GTDB taxonomy): domain Bacteria; phylum Pseudomonadota; class Alphaproteobacteria; order Rhizobiales; family Aestuariivirgaceae; genus Aestuariivirga. The sequence goes on from JANPCA010000448.1 coordinate 19,795, forward strand.
TAGCTGGCGAGAATCTCGGCGGCGATGGCCTGCAGCGATGCCGCCATCAGGGCCGTGTAGTGCGCGGCGTCTCCAGTGTCATCTCGCACCGGCTTTCCGGCGTAGGACCAGAACCCGCGCAACCGGGTTTCCGGCGCATCGCCACGCAACAAG
>JANPCA010000449.1:0-1906 GCA_031430715.1 Hyphomicrobiales bacterium
CCGAAAGCCGCGCTCGACGCCGCGCAATCGAATGACAACAAGGCGCGCCTGCGGTCGCAAACCGAAGCGGCGCAGCGTCTTGGCATTTTCGGCGCGCCGAGTTTCACGACCCCCGGCGGCGAGTTGTTCTGGGGCAACGACCGGCTTGAGCAAGCGCTCCGTTGGGCGGCGCGGGAAAAATAGCCCTACGGATCGAGACGCATCGGCAGCCCGGCAGCGGCCATGTGCGTCTTGGCCTGGCGCACGGTGTATTCGCCGAAGTGGAAAATCGACGCCGCCAGCACCGCGGTGGCATGGCCATCGCGGATACCCGCCACCAGATGATCGAGAGTGCCGACGCCGCCGGAGGCGATCACCGGCACCGGCACCGCGTCGGCGACCGCCCGGGTCAGCGCGATGTCAAAGCCGGACCTGGTGCCGTCGCGATCCATCGACGTGAGCAGGATTTCGCCAGCGCCGAGCGACACCACCTCCCGCGCGTAGTCCACCGCGTCGAGGCCGGTCGGATTGCGGCCGCCGTGGGTGAAAATCTCCCACCGGTCGGTCTCGCCGGGCTTCGACACTTTCTTCGCATCGATCCCCTCCACGATGCTCTTGTCGCCGAATTTCTCGTCCGCCTCTCACACGAAAGCGCGCCGCACCACCGCGGCGGTGTTGATTCCCACCTTGTCCGCGCCGCAGGTCAAAAGCTTGCGGATGTCATCGACGGTGCGGACCCCGCCGCCGACAGTCAGCGGCATGAAGCAGGCCTCAGCGGTCCGCTTCACCACGTCGAAGATCGTCTCGCGGTTTTCGTGGCTCGCGGTGATGTCGAGAAAGCACAGCTCGTCGGCACCGGCCGCGTCATAGGCGATCGCCGCCTCGACCGGGTCGCCCGCGTCGCGCAGGTTGACGAAGTTGACGCCCTTGACGACTCGTCCGTCCTTGACGTCGAGACAGGGAATGACGCGGACCTTGAACATGGCTAAAGATCGGACACAATGAATGGCGAGGCTGGAACTGACAAGGCTGGAACGCCTCCGCGTCATACACCAATTGGCGAGCCACGGACAATCGAACGTCCGCGTGGACCGGACGGGCACAGGAACGACGTTTCAGCATGAAGCTTCCGAGTATCAAGAATACCGTGCCGTACATCGTGTTCCGGCGCTACAACAAGGCGCTGTGGCGCGCGGTCAAGCTGCCGCGCTATCTCGGCACACAGCATCGGTGCCCGGTCTGCCAGGTCGGCCTGCGCGCCTTCAAGCCGATATGGAAGTCCTACGGCCGCGACGTCGAGCGCTTCGGCTACGTCCATCGCCACACCGAGATGGAGACATTCAATCTCAAGGCGGTCACCTGCCCGAAGTGCGACGCCAGCGACCGCGAGCGGCTGATGGCGATCTATCTCGACCGCGTCTGGCCGTCGTTTGCGAACGGCCGCGCCAAGCTGTTGATGGATTTCGCGCCGGCCTATCCGCTGAGCCGCAAGATCAGGAAATTTCCGTCGATCGACTATCGGAGCGCCGACCTCAGCCGCGCCGACGTGCAGAACCACATCGACCTCACCGCCATCCCCTATCCGGACGACTCGATCGACGCCTTCATCTGCTCGCACATTTTCGAGCACATTCCCGACGACCGCAAAGCCATGCGCGAGTTGTGCCGCGTGTTGCGGCCCGGCGGTTTCGGGCTGACGCTGGTCCCGCTGGTTGTCGGCGTCGATGAAACGCACGAGAATCCGGCGATCGACACCGTCGAGGGCCGCTGGAAATATTTCGGTATGGGCGACCACGTCCGGCAGTACGGCCAACACAGGATCCGGTGATACCGACGGCACGATCCGTTCGTCGGTCGCCACGCAGATCAACAACGGCACGACTTTCAAAACCCGCTTTGCGTGGAACATCAGCGCCGACGTCGGCGT
>JANPCA010000450.1:0-11629 GCA_031430715.1 Hyphomicrobiales bacterium
GGCGAGTGCGCGGCGCGCATGGCAATTGCCGCCGTCCAGAATATTCTGGACTGTTTTGAAGGGACGATCGATCGGAGATTGGTCGTCAATGCGTGGGCGCTCAAAGTAGCGCCGCGGTAAGGCGGGAGCAGGCATGGACGCTTATATTTGTGATTACATCCGCACGCCGATCGGCCGCTTCGGCGGCGCGTTGTCGCCGGTGCGCGCTGACGATCTGGGAGCGGTACCGCTCAAGGCGCTGATGGCGCGGCACACGCCGCTCGATTGGAATGCCGTCGACGAGGTGATCCTCGGATGCGCCAACCAGGCGGGTGAAGACAACCGCAACGTGGCCCGCATGTGCCTGCTGCTGGCGGGCCTGCCGCACGACATACCCGGGACAACCGTGAACCGGCTGTGCGGATCGGGCATGGATGCGGTCATGATCGCGGCACGGGCCATCAAGGCGGGCGAGAGCGAACTGGTGATTGCGGGCGGCGTCGAATCCATGTCGCGGGCGCCCTTCGTGATCCCTAAGGCCGCAGAGGCATTTTCGCGCCACAGCGAAATCCACGACACCACGATTGGCTGGCGCTTCGTCAACCCGCTCATGAAGGCACAATACGGGATCGACTCCATGCCCGAGACGGGAGAGAATGTCGCGGCGGAGTTCAGCGTCAGCCGTGCTGACCAAGACGCCTTCGCGTTGGGCTCGCAGCAGAAGGCCGCGGCGGCGCAAGCCAACGGCAGGCTCGCCCGGGAGATCACGCCGGTTATCGTCGCACAGCGCCGGGGCGAGCCGGTCATCGTCAGCAGGGACGAGCATCCGCGCCCCACAACACTCGAACTCTTGTCGAAGCTCCCGGCGCCCTTCCGGAGCGGCGGCACCGTGACCGCCGGCAACGCATCGGGTCTCAATGATGGCGCGGCGGCCCTCATCATCGCGTCCGAGGCGGCGGCGCGGAAACATGGTCTCACCCCCATCGCCCGGATTCTCGGCGGCGCCACCGCCGGGGTTCCGCCGCGCATCATGGGCATCGGCCCGGTGCCTGCCACGGAAAAGCTCTGCGCCAGACTGGGCCTCAGCCTCAAGGCCTTCGACGTCGTGGAAGTCAACGAGGCATTCGCGTCGCAAGCGATCGCCGTGCTGCGCCAGCTCGGCATCGCGGAGGACGCGGCCCATGTGAACCCTAACGGCGGCGCCATCGCACTTGGTCATCCACTCGGCATGTCGGGTGCCCGCATCACCGGCACCGCTGCGCTCGAACTCCAGCAGCGCGGCGCGCGATACGCGCTTGCGGCCATGTGCGTCGGCATCGGCCAAGGCATCGCCATGGCGCTGGAACGGGTCTAGCTGTCCGTGTACTGACTATTGTGGAGGGTCGTGGCCAATCCTCTCAAGTAACCCCGTGGAGCGCCAGCAAATTGCGCATCCGCTCCGTGGCAAGATCGGGCCTGGTCAACAGGCGGGCTTCGCCGGCAAGGCGGAAGACTTCTGCATAGTGGGTGATTTCGCGGCTCGACTGGAATCCTCCCGGCATGATGAAGTGGCTCTGCCAGCCGTTGAGCCAAGAGAGGAAAGCGATACCTGCTTTGTAGAAACGCGTGGGCGCCTTGAAAATCTCGCGGCTGAGCGGCACGGTCGGCTCCAGGAGCGCCCGGTAGGTGTTCAAGTCTCCCATGGCCAGCGCTTCCAATGCCTGTGACGCCGCTGGTGCGATGGCCGCGAAGATACCAAGGAGCGCATGCGAATGGCGCTTGCCGCCGCCCTCGATCAAGGGTGCGTAGTTGAAATCGTCGCCTGTATAGAGGCGGACGCCGTCCGGCAGCCGCTCGCGAAACCTCACCTCGTGGCCCTCGTCCAGCAACGACACCTTGATTCCATCCACCTTTCCCGGATTTTCAGCGATGAGACCAAGAACGAATGCCGTGGCGCGGTCCACATCCGCCGATCCCCAATAGCCCTTCAAGGCGGGGTCGAACATATCTCCCAGCCAGTGCAGGATGACCGGGTGCTTTGCCTGGCCGATCAGGCGGCGGTAAACGTTCCGGTAGGTTGCTTCATCGGCGTTGATCGCCGAGAAGGACCGGGAAGCCATCAGGATGACTTGGCTTCCCGCCGCCTCGATCTCCGCCATCTGCGTTTCATAGGCCGCGGTGATCGCCGCCGCGCCGCGCAATTCGGAAAGCGGCTTATGATCAGTTCCAGCGCCCGACGCGACGCGCGGTTTCATCGGGTGAAGCTTCGCCGCCACCATGGTGCGTTCGATCAGTTCCTTGGCGGTGAGCCAATCGACTCCCATGCCGCGCTGGGCCGTGTCCATCGCCTCGGCCAACCCCAAGCCCTGATCCCAGAGGCCGCTGCGAAACCTGAGCGTCGCATCCCAGTCGACCGCCGGGCGTGTGTCCCATGGACTGCGCTCGCGCAGGGGGTCGGACACCACATGCGCCGCGGCAAAGGCGGTGCGCGTCAGCGGCACGCGCGGCGCGCGCACGGCCAGCGGCTCGCCCGAGAGCCGGTATGGTTCAAGTGCTCCCGAGTAGGTTGGCAGGTTTAGCATGACGGGTCTCCGGTTGCAGTGGCCATTGCCGGCGCGGATCATGGCCGCCGCTTTCCCAGCGGGCATGATGGAGGTATCGGTCGCATACTACGCCAACGGCGGCGCCACGTCGTGCTATCCGCGTAGCAACGCCGTCTGTTGGATTTGCCCGGAAGCGGCGCTATAGAAGGCAGCGATACCTGATCTTGCGCGATTGCCGTTGTCTTGCCGGCGGCAAGACGGGACAATTGCCGCGAGACCCCCGCCTTTCCCATACTGCGAACCATGACTACTGTTCAACTGCTGCGCGCCCTATCCGGAGGCCCCCAATGAGACTGATCGAGATGCAGGACGTCCATGGCATGCTGGACTTCCCGACCGTGCTGGCGGCGCTTGAAACCGCGCACCGGAGACCTCAGATGGAGGTGGCGGAATCCTTGCTCGGGACGCTGGATGCCACCTATTTCGTCCGCCATGCGGTGGACAGCGGGCGCTACATGGCCAGCAAGCTGATCACCAGCTTTCCAGGCAATCTTGCCAGGGGTGATCTGCCGGCGGTGCAGGCCATTGTCGTGCTGTTCGATGGAACCAATGGCAGGCCCCTCGAAATCATCGATGGGACATCCATCACCCATTGGCGCACTTCCGCCGACTCGGCCTTGGGTGCGAAATATCTGGCGCGGCCCGACTCCGAGACGCTCCTGATCATTGGCGCCGGCGAGATGTCGCGGTGGCTGGCGCGGGCCCATGCCTCCGTTCTGCCCGGACTGAAACAGGTGCGCATATGGAATCGCACCGTGGACCGCGCCGTGGAAGTTGCGGCACAGCTTGAGGCCGAAGGGCTGCCGGCTGAAGCGGTAACGGGCGCGCTCGATGAGGCCATCGCGGCGGCGGATGTGATTTCCGCCTGCACGCGCAGCACGGTGCCCCTGATCAAGGGTGACCTGCTGAAGCCTGGCACCCATCTCGACCTGGTGGGGGGATACACGCCCCAGACCCGCGAAGCCGATGACCGCGCGGCGGCCCGCTCCCGCGTCTTCGTGGACCTGCGCCGCTCGGCGCTGCATGGCGTTGGCGACATTCTGCAGCCGATCGCCAATGGCGTGATGACCGAGGCCGATATCCTGGGCGAGTTGTCGGACCTGGTGATGGGCAAAGTCACCGGGCGGACCGGGCCTGCCGACATCACCTTCTACAAGAATGCCGGCGGCGGGCATCTCGATCTCATGCTGGCCGAATTGATTCACACCCTGCGCAAGGGCGGCGGGACGTAATCCTGCCCGGTCCGGGCCGATTTCAGCCAGATGACTCTATGGCATCACCTTCTCGCGGCGCAGCCGGTCGAAGGCATCGGTGAAGGACCGCACCGTGTTCTGGTAGCTCAAAAACCCCATGTCGCGGCTCTTGGTCATGTCGGTGAAGTTCTCGATGGTGCGGCCAAGATCCGCGTCCGAATGCCACCAGGAGGCGACGGCACTGAGAGGGCTCTTTTGCAGCCCATGTTTGGCGGCGATCGTGTCCCACACCGGTTCAGTGCCAGCCATCATCGTCTCGAGCGGCTGGGCGTGGCCCGGGTATTCGCCCGGCGTGAGGAAGAAATAGGCGGCGATCTTTGGCCACAACCAGTTCCAGCGGAAGACCTCGCCATTGGTCACATTGAAGGCTTCGTTATGGGCTGCCGGGGTAACGGCGGACCAAGCCAGGTGTTTGGCAAGGAGACGGCCATCGGTGACATCGACGGCGGCAGCATATTGTTCGGGTGACCCCGGAAACACGAAGGGCCTGCCGGTCTCGCGGCAAATCGCGGCATAGGCGGAGAGCGTCGAGGCCATGTTCATGGCATTGCCCACAGCATAGCCGATCAAGGTATGGGGCCGGTGTACCGTCCAGGTGAAGCCTTGCGTTCCGGCGGCGGCGTAGACCGCGTCCTCCTGGGTATAGTAGAAATTCGGATAGGACAGCCGCGGCTGCTCCTCGCGGAAGGGCGTCACCGGCCTGGCTTTGGCATAGGCTTCGAACGGACCCATGTAGTGTTTGAGGCCGGTCACCAACGCCACATGCGCGATGTCCTTGCCGCTGACCGCGGCAAGCAGATTTTCGACCATGGCGCCGTTGACCCGGCAGTTCTCGGCCTCCGTTGCCTGGCGCGACCAGGTGGTGATGAAAACATGGGTGGCCTCGACGCTCTTCAGTGCTTCTTGTACCGAGGTTGGATCGGTGAGGTCCGCCGAGACGCCGCGGACACCCTTGGGCAAGTCATGGCCATGGCGCGACAGGCCGGAGACCGTCCAGCCGCCAATCTCGTAGAGATGTTCCGCCAGATGCCGTCCGACGATCCCGGAGGCACCAGCGATCAGTGCGTGCTGTGTCATGTTTTAGTTTGCTCCGGTTGCCAGGGTAACTTTGATGCAGGCCTTCGCATCCTGCCCGAGCTTGAACGCGTCGACCGCATCGGCCAGCTGGAACTTATGGGTCTGAATCGGCGACAGGTCGATGCCGGTGCGTTCAAGAAAGCGGATTGCTGCCGGCCACACGCCGGGCGAACCGATGCAGCCGCGCACTGTCAGGTTCTTCATTTGTATCTGGCCGATGTTGGCGGGAATCTTGCGCCCGATGTTGATGCCGACCATGGCGAGGCGGCCATCCTGAGCGGCGTAGTCGAAGGCGGCCGCCAGTGAGGCATCGTGTCCCGAGGCCTCGATGACCAGATCGGCGCCTTTGCCGTTGGTGAGGTGCTTGATGCGCTCCGCGGCATCGGCCGGGTCGATCGCTTCGGCGGCACCGAGCTTCAGTGCAACTTCGCGGCGGCGCGCGATGGGGTCGACGGCGATCACCTGCGCACCCATGCCGATGGCGGCAGCGGCTGAAACAAGTCCGATGGTGCCGCCACCCGACACCACCACCGTTTCGCTGGCATTGGTGCCGCCCGAACGCAGCACGGCATAGAAGCCGCAGGTGAAGGGTTCGATCAGCGCGCCGCGCATGTCATCGACGCCGTCGGGCAGCTTGTGCAGCCAGTCCGGATTGACGTTGAAATACTCGCGATCGGCACCGTCCAGCGAGAAACCGAAATGATGCAACCGCTCTGGCGTCCTCACCACGCATTCGCCGACGACGCGGTCCCCGGCTTTGAAGTTCTTTACCGCCTTGCCGGTTTCGACGATCTCGCCGCACCATTCGTGGCCTGGTGTGACGGGGTATGCGATCGGGATGATGTAGCGTCCGGCAAGCAGTTCGTAATCGGAGTGGCAGATGCCCACGGTGCGGGTCTTCACCAGCACTTCGGTGTCCAAGATGCCGGGCATCGGCCGGTCGACGACAACAGGCTTATCGGGAGTCTCGAAAACAAGCGCTTTCATGGCAACTCTGCTCCAAATTGGGTTTCAGTCAGGCGACGGCTTCGACAGCACCTCGACTTGCAGGATGCGGCCAAGGCTGCCGGAGCGGGCCGCCTCCAGCATGGCGGCGACCGGCGGCTCGAAGCGGCGCTCATGGCCCATGCCGAGCACGAGGTTGCGGCCGGCGCACGCGTTCACGGCCTTCTCCGCGCCTGCCTTGGTCAGGGCTAGCGGCTTCTCGCAGAAAACATGCTTGCCCGCCGCAACGGCGCGCTCGATCTGTTCGGCATGGAGCGAATGCGGCGTGGCCAGAATCACGGCCTCGACACCGGGATCGGCCAGCGCCGCACGATCGTCAGCATAGCACTTGAACCCGTTCGACGCGGCAAAAGCCTCGCCATCCGGATGGGGTTCGGCGGCGCAGACGATCTCGATATCGCCATGGGCCTTGTGCAGGACCGCGGTCATTTTCCGGCCCCACCAGCCCAGGCCGATCATCGCCACCCGAACCGGGCCCTTGTCTGTTGCAGCCACGCCGATATCTCCCTGCCGGGCACCCAAGTGTGGGCGCCGCCTCAATAGTTGTCTAGACGCTGACCAGGATTTTCAGATGCTTGCCCGTCTTGTCGAGCAATTCCTCGAATCCCTTCTTCACGACATCCTCCGCCGCGATCCGCGCGGTGATGATCTTCTCGATGGGTAAGAGGCCCGCTTCCACCATGCGGATGATGCGCGGCCAGATCTGCGTCGGGTAGCACCATGTCGCTTCGAGCGTGATGTCCTTCAAGGCCCACTGCATGGCATCGATGCTGGCGCGCTTCAGGTGAAGGCCGGTCTGCACCACCCTGCCCTGCCGCCGCACCGCCGCGGCGCAGGTGTTGAGGCTCATCTCCAATCCCACGCATTCGATGGCGGCATCGACGCCCACGCCCTCTTCGGTTTTGTCGCGGATGATGCCGAGGAGGTCTTCCCTCGTGGGATCGATGCAAATGGCCGATGGCACGAGCTGCCTGGCGAGTTTCAGGCGGTTGGGATTGGGTTCGCTGACGAAGATCGTGGCAGCGCCCGCGGCCCGTGCCGCGAGAAGCGTCAAGGCGCCGATGGGGCCGACGCCGGAGATCAGAACCGTGGAACCGGCCTGCACGCCGCCGCGGTCGACGGCATAGATCGCGACGGCGGCCGGCTCGATCATCGCGGCCTGTTCATCGCTGACACCCTTGGGCACCGGGCAGACATTGTAGTCGTTGAGCACGGCAAGTTCGCCCATGCCGCCCCAGCCCCAGCTCAAGCCGACACAGCCCATGCTCTCACTCAAATGAAACAGGCCACGGCGGCCGTAGTAGTCGTCGCGCGGCGAGATCAGCGGCTGAATCGACACCCGGTCGCCGGTTTTCACATTGATAACGTCCGAGCCGGTATCGGCCACGACGGCGCTAAACTCATGACCGAGAATCTGCGGGTTGCTGGCGCCCGTATAGACGTGGGGCTTCACCGGCGTCACGATCGGCCCGGCGATATATTCATGGAGATCGGTGCCGCAGATGCCAGTGATCAGCGGCTTGACCAACACCTCCCGGGCGCCCAGCCTGGCGGAGGGTGGTGGCACGTCTTCGACACGGATATCGCGTGCGGCGTGAAATCGGACTGCCTTCATCTTCGTCTTCCTTCTATTGCGCCGTGTAGCCGCCATCGACGACCAGGCTTGCGCCGGTGACGATCGAAATCTTGTCTTGCAAACGCCTCATGTCAGCCCTCAAATCAAGACCATGCCGCCATCGACCATGAAGGTCTGGCCGGTGATGTAGTCGGAGCCCGTCGAGGCCAGGAAAGTGGTGACGCCGGTGATGTCGCTGGGTTTCGAATAGCGGCCCATCAGGATCGACTGGCTGAATTCGTTGATCGCCTGATCGGGCCTTTGAGTGACGCCGATTTCCATGAATTCGCGGTCCAGCTGTTCCCACAGTTCGGTGCGCACCACGCCCGGCGCAAAGGCATTGACGGTGATCTTGTCGGCGGCAAGGGCGCGCGCCGCCGCCTGCGTCAAGGCCGCGGCCGCAAACTTCGATGCACAGTAATGCGCGAACAGCGGATAGCCCTGCTTGGCTGCAATTGAAGCCGTGTTGATGATCTTGCCGCCCGTCCCCTGCGCCTGCATCTGGCGCGTGGCCTCCTGGGTGCCGATCAGAACGCCGAGGCCGTTGACATCCATGATGCGGTGCCAGTCCTTTTCGGTGACGTCCATGAACTGGCAGGTCTGGCTGATCCCGGCATTGTTGAAGATGACGTCCAGCTTGCCGAAGGCCTTGACGGCGGCAGCGATCATCGCCCGGGTGCTGCCGCGGTTCGACACATCGGCTTCGACGCCGATGGCCGATGCTCCAATGTCTTTCGCCAGCGCCCGTGCTGCTTCGGGATTGAGATCGGCGACGCAAACCCTGGCGCCGTTCCGGGCAAGATCGCGGGCGATTTCGGCGCCGATGCCGCGTCCGCCTCCGGTAACGATGATGGCCTTTCCCTCAACACTGCCCGACATGATGCATCACTCCCTGAGTTCGAGGCGTCAGCCGCCGCGGCGCACGTAAAAGGCCGCCGCCATGACAATGACCAGGCCCTTGATGATGATCTGCAGCTGAACCGGCAAGCCGAACAGCAGCACGGCGTTGAACACGACGATCAGGATGGCGGCGCCGACCAGCCCGCCGGCGATGGTGCCCCTGCCGCCGGTGAGCGCAATGCCGCCCATGACCGCGGCGACAATCGAATCCAATTCGAAACCGCGTCCCACCCAATTGTCGACGATGCCCACATAGCCGCTCAGCACCAGGCCGGCGATGGCCGCCAATACGCCTGAGATGACGTAGCCGGTGATGGTCACACGGTCGGCATTGAAGCCGAGCAGGCGCGCCGTGACAGGGTTGCCGCCGGTGATATAGACCTCGCGCCCAAAGCGCGAGCGTGACAGCACCACGGTGAAGATCACCGCGATGATGGCCAGCAGCATCAGATTATAGGGAATGCCGTAAAAGGTCTCGGAGCCGACGACGCGGAACAGCGGCGGCACGTTGCCCGATGGCGCGCCCTGGGTATAGGCGAAACGGAAGCCCTGGAGAACGATCATCGTCGCCAGCGTCGCCAGGAAGGGCGACACGTCGCGCTTGGTCACCAGCAGGCCATTGGCGAGCCCGGTAGCGGCCCCGATGCCGAGCGATACGGCGATGACGGCGGGCACATCGGCGTTGACGCCCGAGAAGCCCGTGGCGATCACCGCCGCCGTCGCCATCACCGAGGCAACCGACAGGTCGAGGCCGCGAAGGATGATGACGAAGGCCTGGCCGACCACCACGATGCCGAGGGGTGCGGCTTGCAAGAGCATGTTCGAAATGTTGTTCGCCGACAGGAAAGCCGGCGACACGATTCCCGGCATGACGATGAGCGCCACGAGGAAGATGTGAATGCCGAAGCGCGATGCGAAGGAGGCGAGCTTCGAGGCGCGGCTTTCCGCATCCGTGCCCTGGAGATGAATTGCGTCCTGCATCAGATGCGCTTCCTCTTCTCGACATAGATCGATACGGCGGCGATAATGATGAGCCCTTGCGCGATGAGCTGATAATGCGTCGAGACATCCATGAGGTTCAGGACATTGTTGATGAGCGAGATCAGGTAGGCGCCGAGCAGCGTGCCGATCACGCCGCCGCGCCCGCCCGCCAGCATCGTGCCACCGACCACCACCGGCGTGATCGAGGCCAGCGTGTAGTTGATTCCGGTATAGGGCTGGCCGACGCCGAAGCGGCTCACCAGATAGATCGACGTCAGGGCGCAGCACAGTCCCGACATCGTGTAGACGAAGACGATGACGCGCGACCGGGGAAGGCCCATGAGGCGGCACCCGTATGGTCGTCGCCCACCGCATAGATGTAGCGCCCGAGCCGCACATAGCGCAGGAACAGCGCCACGGCGATGAAGAGTAAGATGGCGAACACGGCGCCGATCGGCAGGCCGAGGACTTTGCCGTAGGCGAGGAACTTGAAATTGGACGGAACTTTTCCGGCGGGTCCCAGCGAGTAGAGCAAGGCCACGCCCTGCAGGAACGCCCCCATGCCGAGCGTGACGATCAGGGGATGCACCTTGAGCCAGATGATGCCGAGGCCGTTCATCGCGCCGAGCGCCGCACCGAGCGCCAGGATGCCGATGGTCACCGGCAGGACGAGATGGCCCTTGCCGTCGATGAGGCCCGAGGTGAGCAGCGACAACAGGCTGATCATCGAGCCCACCGACATGTCGATGCCGCCGGTGAGAATGGTGAGCGTCTGGCCGAGGCTTACCAAGGCAAGGCCGGTGGACTGCTCGAAGACATTGAGGATGTTGGCAGCGGTGCGGAAGCGGTCCGAAATGATGCCGCCGAAGATCAGCAGTGCTGCGAGCAGGAGCACCACCACGACAAGTCCGCGGTGCCGCTTCATGAAGCCATTGAGGCCTGAGGTTTGTGCCATGCCGCTTGGCCTCACGCCGCCATATGCTGTGTTGCGAGGCTCATGATGGCCTGCTCGTTGATGTCATTGCCACGCAACTCGCCGGAGATGACGCCCTCGCGCATGACGATGACCCGGTCGGACATGCCGACGACCTCGGGCAACTCGGAACTGATCATCAGGATGGCGATGCCCTGCGAAGCCAACTCATTCATGATCTTGTAGATCTCCGTCTTGGCACCCACGTCGACGCCGCGGGTCGGCTCATCGAGAATGAGCACCTTGCGGCAGGTGCGCGCCCAGCGGGCGACGATGACCTTCTGTTGATTACCGCCGGACATGGTGGCGACCGCTGTCGCAGGCCCGCGGCAGGCAATCCGGTATTTGCCGATTTCCTGCCGGGCGATAGCCAGGGCGGGGGTCATCGCGGCGAAATCCTCGCCGTCCACCGTCACCGTGCCGGACGACACCGGCAAGCCGCCGAACAACCCCATGGCCATCTCCGTGCGGCCGGAACCAACCATGCCGGCGAGACCGGTGATTTCTCCGGCCCGCAAGGCGATCGAGGCCTGTTTTACCCGGCCATTCACCGAGATATTGTCGGCCTTCAGCACAATCTTGCCAAAACCCGACGGCGGCCGCTTGGCTGGAAAGTTATCCTTGAGATCGCGTCCCACCATGTGGGAAATAAGCTTGTAGCGGGTGACGGACTTGATATCGGTGGTGATGACGTGCTCGCCGTCCTTGAACACGGTGACCCGGTCGGCGATCTGGAAGATTTCCTCGAGACGGTGCGAAACATAGAGGATGGCAACGCCTTCGTCCCTCAGGGCCTTGAGGCGCGCGAAGAACAGATCGGCTTCGCGTCCCGAGATCACCGCTGCCGGTTCGTCGAGGATGAGAAGTTTCACCTTGTGCACGAGCGCCTTGGAGATTTCGATCATCTGCTGGTCGGCCACGGTCAAGTCGGACACGATGCGGCAGGGATCGATGTCAACGCCGACGCGTGTCAGCAGATCCACCGCGTCGCGGCGCGTCTGCTTGTGGTCGACCAGCCCGAAACGCCCCCGGCGTTCATGGCCAAGGAAAATATTCTCCGCCACGCTGAGGTGCGGAAAGAGCACGAACTCCTGATAGATGACGTGAATACCGGCACGCTTGGCGCTGGCCGGGGTCACGGCGTGAAGGCGGTGGCCATCGAACTCGATCTCGCCCGCGTCGGGCTGATAGGCCCCGGCGATGATCTTGATCATCGTCGATTTTCCGGCTCCGTTTTTGCCAACCAGCGCGTGGATTTCGCCGG